>JAGBYV010000121.1 GCA_017628595.1 Alistipes sp. | reverse complement strand
GAACATATTTTCTTCTGTGCGCGTGGGAATGAGCAAAAAAATAGTATATTTGTACTTAGTCGTTTTGACTTCTGCGCACGGACAATAACTTAAACCTAAATATTATGAAAAACGAACGCCTAATGTCGCTCGATACCCTGCGAGGGTTCGATATGTTCTTTATTATGGGTCTCTCGGGACTTATTGTTTCGATATGTGCTCTGTGGCCAAATCCTATCACTAATGCCATTGCTGAGCAGATGAGCCACGTGGATTGGGATGGCTTGCGTCATCACGACACTATCTTCCCGCTCTTCCTCTTCCTTGCGGGCGTGTCATTCCCCTTCTCTTATGCCAAGCAGCAGTCGATGGGCGCATCGCGTAAGGATATCTACTGGAAGATATTCCGTCGTGCAGCAGTGCTGATTCTGCTCGGTATGGTCTATAATGGATTGTTCCGTCTGAACTTTGAGAATCTGCGTGTAGCGAGTGTGCTGGCACGTATCGGTCTTGCGTGGATGGGTGCTGCGTTGCTCTACATCAATTTTGGCGTTAAGACTCGTGCGTGGATCGCAGGAGCGATATTGGTTGTTTATGCCCTTGTGAGCAAGTTTGTCGGCGCGCCCGATGTGCCGGGTGCCGATCCCTTGTCAATGGAGGGTTCGCTGGTTGGTTACATCGATCGATTGTTCCTCCCTGGCCGCCTGCTCTATCTTGATGGTCGTTTTGATCCCGAGGGATTGCTCTCGGCTGTGCCCGCTGTGGTGACGGCTATGCTTGGTATGTTCACCGGCGAGTTGATTCGTCTGCCGCAGGAGAAGCTTTCGGGTGAGCGCAAGACACTATATATGCTCGCCGGCGCCGTTGTGCTGGGTGTTGTTGCATGGCTGGGAAATTATTTCGTGCCCATCAACAAGATGTTGTGGTCGAGTACGTTCGTGTGCGCTGTAGGCTCTTACTCGCTGGCTATGATGGCTCTGTTCTACTATATTGTAGATGTGAAGGGCTGGCAGAAGTGGACGCTCCCGTTCCGCGTGGTGGGTATGAACTCAATCACGATTTATCTGGCACAGAGTATTATCGGATTTAGTGGAATTGCCCGCTTCTTCTTCGGCGGTGTCGCAGGCCTCTGCTCCGAGCCGTGGGCTGCGGTGGTCAATGGCGCAGGTTTCGTGCTTGTATGCTGGTTGTTCCTCTACTTCCTCTACCGTCAGAAGATATTCCTTAAGGTGTAGCTTTATGCCTTGTAAATGAATAAATATCAACCGAAAAAGCCTAATAAGATATGAAAAGAGTTGTGAAATATACCTGCGTACTTCTTGTCGCAGTATTGTCGATTGGCTTGCAGGCCTCGGCGCAGAAAAAGGTTAAGGATTCCAAAACTACATATGCTCGCGAGGTGTTGCAGCCTTATGTTGACAATGGTCAGTTGTCGGGAGCAATCAGTGTGTTCTACAAGGATGGCGTACAGGAGGTTTGCTGTGTGGGCTATGCCGATGTGGCAGCAAAGCGTCCCATCAAGTTGGATAATGTATTTATGCAATGTTCTCAGACCAAGGGTTTTTGCGGTGTTACTATCGCCAAGTTGGTGGAGGAGGGCAAGATCTCTCTTGATGACCCTGTTTCGAAGTATCTGCCCGAGTTCAACGAATTGTGGGTGGAGGTGTCTAACGAGAATGGCGTGAAGACTCTGCATAAGGCTAAGAACGAACTCACCATTCGCATGGTACTCAACCATACGGGAGGTTTCCCCTTTGAGGCCAGCGTAAAGCGCAACGATGTTCGTGGCGGTGGATGGAGTGGTGGTGCGCCCCTGCGTCAGGTGGCTGCCGTTGCTGCCGATTCGCCAATTATGTTTGAGCCCGGAACGAGCATCCTCTACTCTAATACCGGCATCGACATCGGTGCTGCAATCGTTGAGGTTGTTACCGGCATGAAGTGGGAGGATTACCTCAAGCAGGAGGTGCTGGATCCTTTGGGCATGAAGTCAACATGGTTCTGGCCAACAGATAAACAACTCAAGAAGAAGGTGGAGCTCTATGCTTTCAAGGATGGAGCCCCCGCCGAGTGGGTTGAGGAGATGGCATGGCAGCAGCGCCCCTATAATGATTCTCACGTCTTTGCGTCAGCCGGTGCTGGTCTGTGGACAACGGCATTGGATCAGCTGAAGTTCTACAAGATGCTGATGAATCTGGGTGTGGGCGACAATGGCGTACGCATCCTGAAGGAGGAGACCGTAAAGTCGATTCTTGCTCGCTCGACACGCCCTGAGGGTATGGAGGGATACTCTCTTGGTCTGAATGCTCCGTTTGACGATACTGAGGATTCGTGGTTTGGCCATGGTGGTGCGTGGGGTACAAATTGCGTTGTCAACTGGCATAAGAAGCAGCTCAAGCTGTGGGTGATACAGAGCGCAGGAGGCAATCAGCCCTGGAGCGCGAAGATGAACGAGGCTGCCGAGAAATTCTTTGCTCAGCCCTTTGATTCATCGGGCGTGGATGCATATACGGGCAGGATCGGAGCCAGCCGCTAATGGGTGAATTTACGAAATAAACTGAGGGGAGATATCGATGGGTATCTCCCCTTTGTTTTTGGCAGATTAAAATATTTGTAAATGCGAGCAAATGTCGTAATAGATTGGTAAGCGTTTTGTTGTGGAAATAATTCTGCTACGGCTTAATTATTAATTATTTTTTTGTATTTTTGCCAATTATTAAGGCATATTATGGCAGAGAAAGATAAAGAATTATTAGATAATATTGATAACGAGTATAAGTACGGTTTTACAACCGACATTGAGACCGACACCATTGCGCGCGGTCTTAGTGAGGATGTGATTCGCCTTATCTCGGCCAAGAAGGAGGAGCCCGAGTGGATGCTGGAGCGCCGCCTGAAGGCTTTTCGCCATTGGCAGACGATGAAGCTGCCCACATGGGCACATCTCGATATTCCCGAAATAGATTTCCAGGATATAATCTATTATGCCGCCCCCAAGCAGCGAAAGGAGGGTACGATGGATGATATCGATCCTGAGCTGAAGCGCACGTTTGACAAACTGGGTATTCCTCTCGAGGAGCAGCTCTCTTTGGCGGGCTTTGCTGTTGATGCGGTTATGGATTCTGTTTCGGTCAAGACTACCTTCCGCGAGACGCTGGCCGAGAAGGGCATAATCTTCTGCTCAATCTCGGAGGCTATCCGCGAGTATCCCGATCTTGTGAAGAAGTATCTTGGATCGGTGGTTCCCCATACCGACAATTTCTACGCTGCACTCAATGCTGCAGTCTTTTCCGACGGCTCATTCTGCTACATCCCCAAGGGTGTGCGTTGCCCGATGGAGCTTTCGACCTACTTCCGCATTAACGCCGAGGGTACGGGTCAGTTCGAGCGTACGCTGCTCGTGGCTGACGAGGGTGCTTATGTGAGCTACCTGGAGGGTTGTACTGCTCCGCGTCGTGACGAGAATCAGCTTCACGCCGCCGTTGTGGAGATCATCGTAGAGAAGGATGCCGAGGTTAAGTACTCGACCGTGCAGAACTGGTATCCGGGCGACAAGGATGGCAAGGGTGGTATCTACAACTTCGTGACCAAGCGTGGCCTTTGCCGCGAGGGAGCACATCTCTCATGGACGCAGGTGGAGACCGGTTCGGCCATTACGTGGAAGTATCCGAGCTGTGTGCTTCTGGGTGATAACTCGGTAGGCGAGTTCTACTCTGTAGCCATGACCAACAACTATCAGCAGGCCGATACCGGCACGAAGATGATTCACATCGGTCGCAACACTCGCAGCCGCATCGTGTCAAAGGGTATCTCGGCAGGCAGGAGCCAGAATGCCTATCGTGGTCTGGTGCGCGTGGCAAAGGGTGCGGATAATGCCCGCAACTACTCGCAGTGCGACTCGCTTCTGATTGGCGATAAGTGCGGAGCTCACACCTTCCCCGAGATTGACTCGCACAACCCTACAGCCGTGCTGGAGCATGAGGCTACCACGTCGAAGATATCGGAGGAGCAGCTCTTCTACTGCAACCAGCGAGGACTCTCCACAGAGGATGCCGTAGGGCTTATTGTCAATGGCTATGCCCGCGAGGTTATTGCCAAGCTTCCGATGGAGTTTGCCGTTGAGGCGCAGAAACTGCTCGCCATCAGTCTCGAAGGCTCGGTGGGTTAATGAATTAGGAAAAATAAAAACGAAAAGATATGTTAAGTGTAAAGAATTTGCATGCCTCGGTGGGCGATAAGGAGATTCTCCGTGGTATCAACCTGGAGGTTCGCCCCGGTGAGGTGCATGCTATCATGGGCCCTAACGGTTCGGGTAAGAGTACCTTTGCATCCGTGTTGGCCGGCAATGAGAAGTTTACCGTTACCTCAGGTTCGGTAGAGTTTATGGGTCAGAATCTGCTCGACCTCTCGATCGAGGATCGTGCCCGCATGGGTCTGTTCCTCGGCTTCCAGTATCCTGTTGAGATTCCTGGTGTGACGATGGCAAACTTTATGAAGATGGCCGTAAACGAGCAGCGTAAGTTCCGAGGCGAGGATCCCCTCACTGCGGGCGAGTTTCTGCGCCTTATGCGCGAGAAGAGTGCTGTTGTTGAGCTGGACTCTAAGCTCACGTCGCGTGCTGTTAACGAGGGTTTTTCGGGTGGCGAGAAGAAAAAGAACGAGATTTTCCAGATGGCTATGCTCGATCCCAAGCTCGCCGTGTTGGATGAGACCGACTCGGGACTCGATATCGATGCTCTGCGTATTGTGGCTACGGGCGTGACGAAGTTGCACACTTCGGAGAATGCAACCATTGTCATTACCCACTATCAGCGTCTTTTGGATTACATCGTGCCTGACTACGTGCACGTTCTGTATAAGGGTCAGATTATCTACTCGGGCGACAAGTCGTTGGCTCTGAAGCTCGAGAAGGAGGGTTACGATTGGCTCATTAACCAGCAGGAGAAGTAACGATGAAATTGCTCGATTATTTACAGAGTAGAGGTTTGCGTGCCAATACGGGTATGTGTACACTGGGCGATGGCCAGGCGTGGGAGATTATTGTGAATCCCCGCTCGGTGGAGCGCACGGTGCGTGGTCGTCTGTCGCTTATTGTGGTACACAATCAGGAGGATGCGGCCAGGATGCACTTCGACCTTACGGCGGGAGCCTCACTCAATATGATAGAACTGTTTGCTGCCGATTGCGCAGTCGAGTGCAATATCCATCAGCAGGCTGAGAGTGATTGCCGCGTGGTGAGTGTCAGCGTTGCGGGCTCTACGGCTAACTATACGATCGATCTTGATGGTACACAGGCTGCCAACCATATGCGTGCTGCGTACATTGCAGGAGGGAAGGAGCATACGACAGTTGCCCTGCGTGTTAATCACAATGTGTCGGATTGTCAGAGCGATTCTCTTGTCAAGGGCGTAGCTGGTGGCAATGCCGTGGGCGAGTTCCGTGGTCTGGTATATGTTGCACAGGATGCACAGCGCACCGATGCGCGTCAGACAAACCGCAATATAGAGATCGGAGCCGATGCAAAGATTATAACCAAACCCCAGCTGGAGATCTATGCCGACGATGTGAAGTGTTCGCATGGTGCTACGGTGGGACAGCTCGATGGCGATGCTATCATGTATATGCGTCAGCGCGGCTTGAGCCTTGAGCAGGCTCGTCGTATGCAGATCGAGGGCTTTGTGAGCGACATCGTGCTGCATGCTGGCGAGATTGGTGAGATTCTGGCCGAGGAGTTAACCTCAAAACTTGAGAGATTGTAATGAATGTAGAGAGCATACGTGGAGATTTTCCCATCTTGCAGCGCACGGTAAACGGCAAGCCGCTTGTCTATCTCGATAGTGGTGCAACGGCACAAAAGCCCGAGCGCGTGATCGAGGCGGTCAATCGTCTGCACCGCGAGCAGAATGCCAATATCCATCGTGGTGTGCACCAGCTCTCTGCCGAGGCTACCCAGCTCTACGAGCAGGCTCGTGAGCGCATTCGCACATTCATCGGTGCCGCATCGCGCGAGGAGGTGATATTTACTGCGGGTGCTACCGCTTCGATCAATACCGTTGCCTATGCCTGGAGCGAGAAGTTCCTGCGTGAGGGCGATAACATCGTTGTAAGCGAGATGGAGCACCACTCCAATATCGTGCCGTGGCAGGTCGTGGCCTCGAGACGTGGTGCGGAAATTCGCGTTTTGCCATTTGATGACAAAGGACGCCTGAAGACGGAGATGCTGGATACGCTTTTGGATGAGCGTACCCGTATGGTGGCCATCACTCAGGCATCGAATACGCTGGGTACACGTCCCGACCTTAAGCCAATAATAGAGCGGGCTCATCGTGTGGGTGCACACGTTTTGGTGGATGGATGCCAGGGTGTGGTACACGGTGGAGTGGATGTCGTGGCGCTGGATTGTGATTTCTACGCCTTCTCCGGCCATAAACTATACGGCCCTACGGGTATTGGCGTGCTCTATGGCAAGAGAGCGTTGCTCGAAGAGATGCCCCCGTTCCTTTGTGGAGGCGATATGGTTGACCGGGTGTCATTTGAAAAGACTACATATGCACCTCTGCCACTAAAGTACGAGGCCGGCACGTCGAATTACATCGGTGCCATAGGTCTGGGTGAGGCTGTGGAGTATCTGCGAGGCTTTGATCTGCGCGAGGTTGAGGAGCATGAGATGTCGCTTATGCGCTATGCCGAGGAGCAGTTGCTCAGGGTGGATGGCCTCAGAATATATGGCTCCGCAGAGGATAAGTGTTCGATTATCTCGTTTAATGTCGAGGGTGTGCATCACTACGATCTGGGCATGATACTCGATAAGTTGGGCATAGCTATACGCACAGGTCAGCATTGTGCCGAGCCGGTGATGGCGCACTTTGGCATCACGGGTATGTGCCGTGCTTCGATTGCGATGTACAACACACGCGAGGAGATGGATGCTCTGGTGCGTGGCGTGGAGCGTGCCGTGAGGATGTTGAGATAGATTACAGCAATATAAAACCAAACAAAAAGAAGAGATATGTTCATAGTGCTTGAAGGGGTCGATGGCTCAGGCAAATCAACGCAGATATCCAAACTGCGCGAGATGTTTGCCCTGAAGGGCATTCCGACCGAATACTTGCATTTTCCCCGTTTCGATGCTCCCTACTTCGGAGATCTTATTGCCCGTTTTTTGCGTGGCGAGCTGGGTAGCATCGAGCAGGTTGATCCCTATATCGTGGCGATGCTATACGCCGGCGACAGACGTGATGCTGCGGCAATGATTCGCGGGTGGATTGCTGACGGTAAGGTGGTTATATGCGATCGCTATGTATATTCAAATATAGGCTACCAGTGTGCAAAAGTGACTGCCGCAGAGGAGCGAGAGAAGCTGCGCGAGTGGATTCTGTCGCTCGAGTATGACTACTTTGCTATCCCGCGACCTGATATATCTCTCTTCCTGGATGTGCCCTTTGCTTTCACCGAGCGCAAGCTTCTGCAGGAGCAGCGTGAGGGTGATGACCGTGCCTATCTGCATGGCAAGAAGGATATCCACGAGCAGTCGATGGACCTGCAGCGTCAGGTGCGACAGGTCTATATCGATGCTGCGCAGCATGATCCGGCAATGCACGTTGTCGATTGCAGCAAGGAGGGTGAGATGGCCTCTCCCGAGGAGATTTTTCAGCGCATCGAGAGCGTTGTCAGTGGCTACATAAACACCGAGAAGTAATGCCGTCGCGTCGATTTATCATACTAGCCGCGATTTGTCGCGTGATTGTGGGTGTGACCTTCATCTTCTCTGGTTTCGTGAAGGCTGTGGATCCGTGGGGTACGGCACTCAAGGTGAACGAGTATCTCTCGATCTATGGTATTGAGGAGCTGCAGCCTGCGGCAATGATCTTCTCCATATGGTTGTGCGGTGCCGAGCTTATGATGGGATGTATGCTTACCTTCCGTGTGCGTACACGATTGATTTCGATCTTCGCCCTCTTGTCGATGACATTCTTTACGATACTGACCTTTCTGAGTGCTACATGGATTCCGGTGGAGGATTGCGGCTGTTTTGGTGATGCGCTCAAGCTTACGCCCTGGCAGACCTTTTTCAAGAACTTGATCATTCTGCCGCTGGTTGTAGTGGTGTGGATGCGCCACCGTCATCAGCGCATATTGGATTTCAGCCGCCTGGAGGTTGCTCTTACCTGCCTGTTCTGTACCTTTGCCATGGGTCTGGGTGCATACTGCTATTATAATCTGCCTTTGATCGATTTTCTGCCCTATAAGGTGGGTGCCAATATCTATTCAATGATTGAGGAGCAGCACGATACGGGTCATGAGGCGATGTCGGAGGAGGAGTATGTTCTCATCTATCGCAACCGCCGCACAAGTAAACTGCGTGAGTTCACCATCGAGGATACCGAGTGGCAGGACGAGTCGAAGTGGGAGTGGGTTGAGACCCGCGTGGATAATGAGTCCTCGCCTGTGCAGACTCTTGTGAGCGAGTTTACTCTTACTGACGTTGAGGGCGACGCTACACGCGAGATACTGACTCATCGGGGCGATATGTATCTCATATGTCTTACCTCTCTTGATAAGTTAAACGATAAGTGCCGCGCAAATCTTATATCGCTGGTCGAGCGCGTTCAGGGCGAGGGTGCGGCTGTGGTATGCCTTACTCCGCAGCCTCTGCGTGAGGTTACCTATCTGCCATTTGGGGATAATGATCCCGTGCGTTGCTACAATATCGACGCCACGGTGATGAAGACCATGCTGCGAGCCGAGAATGGCGTTGTGTGGTTGCGCGATGGAGTGATTGCAGGCAAGTATAATTGTCGCAATATTGATATAGATTAAAAGAGGAGACAGATTGGTATAAAAATTGACTTTTGCTCAGGCAAAGGTCAATTTTTTTTGCTATGTATAGATCTCTTCTTTCGTTTTTGGGCCTGCTGCTCTGTTGTGTGGCATGTCGTAGCAGGCTATCGCCTCCCGCAATAGAACGTGCGGTCAAGGTGGAGCGTGTGCAGGCGGTTAAATATCTGGACCGCGATTTTGCGGGTATGTCAACGGCCGATGATGCTGTTAACCTTGCATTCAAGATTGCGGGGCAGGTGGCTGGCGTCGATGTGTCGAAGGGCGACTATGTCAAGCGAGGGCAGACCCTCGCTCGGTTGGATCCCCGCGATGTGGAGTTGCAGGTCGCAGCCGATAAGGCACAATATGAGCGTGCCCGCTCGCAGTTTGATCGCGTGTCGCGACTCATGGAGCATGAGGCTGTGTCGCGCCAGGAGTATGAGTCGGCCGAGACGGCACTTGTGCAGGCTCGTTCTGCGTTTGAGAATACGTCGGACCTGCTTCAGGAGACGACGCTCCGTGCCCCGTTTGCAGGAGTGATTGAACGTACATATGTGGATACCTACCAGCGTGTAACATCAGGTCAGACCATCCTGCGATTGGTCAATCCTATAAGCACTACGGTGGAGTTCACCATGCCCGAACGCAGTCTGCCTATTCTCTCGGATTCGCTTACGCGCTTTACAGTTCGCTATGACAACTATCCCGATATCAGTTTTCGTGCACGGCTGGATACCTATGCCAAGACAGCATCGGATGCCTCGGGTTTTCCCGTGTCGCTGAAGTTGGACAGGACAGAGATACTCCCCTATAACATCTCGCCCGGCATGACCTGCCAGGTGACCATCCGCACCGATGATGAGTTATCCTCAGTGGTGGCGGTGCCGCTTACATCTATCTATGCGCCGGTAGAGGGTGGAACCTATGTCTGGCGAGTTACGGGTGACGATCGTGTGGAGCGTCAGGCGGTGGTGCTGGGCGAGATATTCGACCGCGACCGCGTGATTGTCCATTCGGGCCTAAGTGTGGGCGAGCAAATTGTTGTTGCTGGTGTCTATCGCCTCAAGGATGGCGAGCGAGTGAAAATCCTAAATCGTTAGCCTATGTCACTCTCCGAATTTTCATTGCGCCGATCTTCCGTTGTCTATTTTGTGCTTATGCTCTTTGTGGTGGGCGGCATCTGGTCGTTTATTCGTATGGGCAAGAAGGAGGACTCTACCTTTGTGTTGAAGAGCGCCGTTGTAACGTGCGACTATGCTGGTGCCACACCCTTCGAGGTTGAGCAATTGATCTCCGAGCCCGTCTCGCGCGAGTTGCAGTCGATGCGCCGCATAAAGAAGATTACATCCGAATCATACTATGGCCACGCCCGCATAATGGTTGAGCTGGAGTCGGGCGTGCGAGCCCGCGAGATACCGCAACTGTGGGACGAATTGCGTCGTAAGGTGGAGAATATCTCCTCGTCGCTGCCCGCGGCGGCAGGGCCTCTGCGTGTGGATGATGACATCAGCGATGTCTATGGCCTGTACTATGCCCTGGCAGCCGACGAGGGCTTCTCGTGGGATGAGATTCGTAGTTGGGCGCAACAACTTAAGCGAGAAATAGTGGCCATCGATGGTGTGCAGAAGGTAGCCCTTAAGGGCGAGCAGCAACCGGTAGTAAATATTTATATTACAAAATCCACGCTGGCTAACTTCTCAATATCGCCCGAGATGATTGCAGCTACACTCTCGCAGCAGAATAACATTGTCGATACGGGCGAGATCGATGCCTCACAGGTGCGGGTGCGCATACTTGAGCCAGGTACATACTCCACCATCGAGGATATTGCCGACCAGTTGCTCATCGCCCCCGATGGACGTCAATTCCGCCTGGGCGATATTACCCGTATCAAGCAGGGCTATGTCGATCCGCCGACAGTTGTAATG
This sequence comes from Alistipes sp., assembly GCA_017628595.1. Taxonomy (GTDB): domain Bacteria; phylum Bacteroidota; class Bacteroidia; order Bacteroidales; family Rikenellaceae; genus Alistipes. The sequence continues at coordinate 1,107 of JAGBYV010000121.1, read as the reverse complement.
AAGGTTGATGGACGCCGTGCCGTAGGTATAGGTGTTGCCTCTGATGGCGATGCCGATGTAGTGCGTCTGGGCGGAGAGGTGGAGGCCCTGCTTACCCACTTTGAGAGCCAGATGCCTGTGGGTATGGATATCCTGACGCTCTATCCCGAGGATCAGATAGCACGTCGTGCCAACCTCTCCTTTATGCTCAATTTGTTAGAATCGGTGGCTATCGTTATTGTAGTGATTATGCTCTCGATGGGCTTTCGTGCGGGGTCGCTCATAGGCCTGTCGCTCATCTTCACTATTGGTGGTACGATGCTCTGTATGTACGGCTTGGGTGAGGGTATTAACCGCACGTCGCTGGCAGGATTCATCATTGCGATGGGTATGCTTGTGGATAATGCTATCGTAGTGGTGGATAATGCAATTAGGGGCGTTGGTCGTAATCTTACCATGCGCGAGGCTCTGCTGCAGGGTGCCGATAGACCGAAGTGGGGATTGCTGGGTGCAACGCTCATCGCCGTATTTTCGTTCCTGCCTCTCTACCTTGCGCCCTCATCCGTGGCCGAGATCGTGAAGCCACTCTTCATCGTTATTGCCCTCTCGCTGCTGCTCAGCTGGCTACTGGCGCTGACGCAGGTGCCGCTCTTTGGTATGGATATGCTTCGCGAAGGCACGATGCCGGTGGCTCAGACTCAAGCTTGGTTTAAGCGGGTGCTGATGGCTCTATTAGCTCACCGTTGGTCTGTTGTTGTGGTTGTTGTGCTGCTTTTTGCGGGTGCGGTGGTAGCTATGAAGCGTATGCCGCAGAACTTCTTTCCACAGTTAGATAAACCCTATTTCCGTGCCGATGTGATTCTGCCCGAGGGGTACGATATGGAATCTACGGCGCAACATCTCGATGCCATGACCGAGTGGTTGCTGAGTCAGCAGGAGGTGGTGCGTGTATCCACTACTGCAGGTGCTACGCCACTGCGTTACTATCTGGCCAGTGGTAGCGTGGCCAGTCGGCCTAATTTCGGCAATCTGCTGGTGGAGGTTCGTTCTTCCCGTGTAACAGAGCAGGTGAAGCAGCGCTTCGATGACTACGTCGAGGCTTCGTTCCCCGATGTGTGGCTCCGCTCG
>JAGBYV010000120.1 GCA_017628595.1 Alistipes sp. | reverse complement strand
TTCGCAGTGAGCGACTACCCGCCTCATTTGATGGCTACCGCATTCTGCACTTTTCCGATCTGCACGTAGCATCACTGGTAAACCCCAAACGAGAAGTGGCCGATATTGTCAATATCTGCAATGCTCAGCAGGCGGATATGATAGCCTTTAGCGGCGATCTTATCAATGTGCGCCACTCCGAGCTGACGCCCCAAATTACGGATCTGCTGGCTGCGCTTCAGGCCGAGGATGGGGTATTTGCCGTTACGGGCAACCACGACAGGGGAGTATATGTCAGGGATTCGCTGACAATCACAACAGCATATACCACCTCGCATGGTATTGCCACAGAGAAGGAGATGGGGTGGCAGGTGCTGGATAATGATACGCAATATATCCATCGTGGCAAGGACTCCATTGCCATTACGGGCATATCCTTTTCCGCGCAGCTGCAGGATGCTCGCCACTCATCCAATCTTCCAGAGGTCGATATCAGCAAGGCGTACGGCGAAGCAAACAAAGGTGATTTTAACATAACCATAGCCCATATTCCGCAACTATGGGATCGAATTTTGGACGAAGGATATGCCGATCTTACACTCTCGGGCCACACCCACGCCATGCAGATAAAAATACCCGTTGGACGACGTGGCATTTCGCCGTCACGACTGCTATACAAACGCTGGAGTGGATTATACGAGAAACGCAACAGATGGCTCTACATCAACGACGGCATAGGCCTTACGCTGTATCCTATGCGTCTGGGAGCACCTCCCGAGATTACGATTATTGAGTTGCACTGCAAATAGCATATAGATTTTGTTATTATTGCTCAAGTTGGAACATCCACATAATAAGAGCGTTAAGCGCAGCGGCAATATTAAGAGGTCATTTTTAGAAGAAAAATGCGTCAAAATATTTGCAGATTCCGAATTTTGTACTACCTTTGCAATCGCAATCAGCAAATGGTGCGTTAGTTCAGCTGGTTAGAATACGTGCCTGTCACGCACGGGGTCAGGGGTTCGAGTCCCCTACGCACCGCAGAAGAGCAAGATGGCGAGCGACTGAGTTTTCAGTCGCTTTTTTTGTGCTTTATATTTACGTGAGTAAACTCCCGACATACACAGCACAAAAAAAATTCGCACAGCGACACTCGCCATCTTTGCGTCGGGCACTACTCACATAAATACGGGGTTACGAGGATAAATGATATTTATTTTCAAAGGTATCCTCGTTTCGGCTGCGCCGTTCGAGTCCCCATTTATTTTTCCAAAACATTTCCGTTTCGCCCTGTGGCGCGCGAATCCCTATTATTTCATATTGGGTTGCAGTGCGTCACCACCCTACAAAACAGAACAAAAAAAGCTACCAACCCAGCGGGTCAGTAGCCTATATATTAGAAAATATCGCCTCTTACAACGATGCCAGGCACTCGCTAACGTTCTTCTCGATGCGAGCAGCCACGTCATCCGACTCTGCCTTTACGAACTTCTCGCCAACGATATTCTCATAAAGCTCAACGTAGCGGTCGGTAATCGATGCCACGATCTCCTCGGTCATCTCGGGAACCTGCTGACCCTCCTGACCCTGGAAGCCGTTAGCCATCAACCACTCGCGAACAAACTCCTTCGAGAGCTGCTTCTGCTTCTCGCCTGCAGCCAGACGCTCCTCGTAGCCCTCAGCGTAGAAGTAGCGCGATGAGTCGGGAGTGTGAATCTCGTCCATCAGATAGATAACGCCATCCTTCTTACCAAACTCGTACTTGGTATCCACCAGGATAAGACCCATCTTTGCGGCGATCTCGGTACCACGCTGGAAGATAGCGCGTGTGTAAGCCTCCAGCTTCTCGTAATCCTCGCGGCTCACCAGACCCTGAGCGATGATCTCCTCCTTCGAAATATCCTCGTCGTGACCCTCGTCAGCCTTGGTTGTGGGGGTGATGATAGGCTCGGGGAAGCGCTGGTTCTCAACCATACCCTCGGGCATCTCAACGCCGCAGATTGTGCGCTTGCCAGCCTTGTACTCGCGCCAAGCGTGACCTGAGAGGTAGCCACGGATAACCATCTCCACCTTGAAGGGCTCGCACTTGTGACCCACGGTCACCATAGGATCGGGCACAGCGATCTTCCAGTTGGGCAGGATGTCCGCCGTAGCGTCGAGGAACTTAGCCGCGATCTGGTTCAACACCTGACCCTTGAAGGGAATACCCTTGGGCAATACAACATCGAAAGCCGAGATGCGGTCCGACACGACCATCACCAAATAATCGCCCTCGATGGCATAAACGTCACGCACCTTGCCAACATAGTGGCTCTGCTGACCCTTGAAATTGAAATCTGTCTTTACGATTGCGTTCATTGTTATTTTTTTTTGAATTATTCGTATCTTTGTCGGTAGAGCGCTACCGTAGCGCAAATATACGAATTTTTATTGATGATATGCCACACCGAAACCCTTTTTTAGGGTTGTGGCGCATACAAAAACAATAATTTACCACCTCGACACGTTATCCTATTGCAGTAAAGAGAACAAACCACAATGAAACCACCCAAAAACATCGAGCGCTACGGCGTCAACTACTCGGAGAATGGACTTCTTCGCAAACTCTCGCGTGCCGTGCGCTGGGCCAAC
>JAGBYV010000119.1 GCA_017628595.1 Alistipes sp. | reverse complement strand
TGTTAGCGGGGAACTTTGCAAGACCCTCCATGAGGATAGTCTTTGCACGCTGCAAGTTAGCTACGCGTACAGAAGAGTCATTCTGACCATAGTAAGCGTGGAAGAGGTAGTAGTAGATGTTACCGTTCTCGTCGGTGTAACCTGACTCCAAAGCCTTAGTCAAAGCCTCAGCACCCTTAGCGAAAGATGCGGGGTTCTTCTCGCCATCCATAACGTAAGTCAAACCAGCGTTGTAGATGAAATCCTGAGTCTTCTGGCCAGTGAAACCTGCCATGTTCTGAACCTTGTCAGCTGCCATGTAAGCCTCAGCAGCCTTGCCACCCTCGCCAGCCTGGAATGATACGGTACCAACTGTGCTGTAGTAGTTCTTAACCTTCTCAAGACCCTCGTTTACCTTAGCAGCCAACTTAGCGTCAACCTGACCAGCCTTAACGAATGAGTTAGCAGCCTCCATAGCCAGGTCACCCTCCTTAACGGGAGAAGTTACAACCCAAGAGGCGATCTTACCACCTGCAACATAAACCTTCAACATAGGATAAGTGTACTCAGTGCAAGCAACACCACCTACATTTACATTGTCGGTCTGTGACATAGCACGACCCAAAGCTGCTGAAGCCAATGAGTAGTCCATGCCAGGGAAGATGTCCTTTGAAGGAGCCTCGGCAGCCTCCAAATAAGCATTACCACGAGCCAACCAAGTAGCACCCTTAGCTGCCTTCTTGGCGTCCTGTGAATCAGCATCAACCTTAGCCAACTTAGCTACGAGAGCCTCCTTGTTAGCCTTCTGAGCATTTGCGATTGGCGCTGCCATAACTATTATGGCCATCACCGCGAAAATTAATTTCTTCATAATTAATTAATTTCTGTTTTTAAAGAAACGTTTTAATGTTGATAATTATTGTTTTCTATCCTTATTTTTACTCTTCCGCACTCGCCGCAGCGTCGCCATCGGCCTGGGATACTGTAGCCTCAGCCACCTCCGGAGCAGCCTCTACGGCACCCTCCTCGGCATTTACGATGGATTCAACCTCCTCTTCCTCACTTACAGGCACAGCCATAACCGAAGCAATCACATCGCCCTCGCGCAGGTTAATAATCTTAACGCCCTGCGTTGCGCGGCCTGCCAAACGGATCTGGTCAACCTTGGTGCGGATAGTTACGCCCGAGCGGTTGATAATCATCAGATCGTTCTCATCCGTTACGGCCTGGATAGAGATCAGGTCACCGGTCTTCTCGGTGATGTTAATAGTCTTCACACCCTTACCGCCACGGTTCGTCACTCGGTACTCATCCAGATCGGTACGCTTACCGTAACCATTCTCCGACAGTACCAGCACATCCTGCTTAGAGTCGGGCTCAATGCAGATCATGCCGATAACCTCGTCACCCTCGTCAAGTGAGATACCGCGTACACCGGCACCAACACGACCGATAGGACGAACTGTGCTCTCGTTGAAGCGGATAGCCTTACCGCCACGTGCAGCAATCATGATCTCAGCCTCACCACTGGTAATCTTCGCCTCGATGAGCTGGTCGCCCTCGCGGATAACGATGGCGTTGACACCAGTCTGACGGGGACGTGAGTACTCCTTGAGCTTGGTCTTCTTGACAACACCCTCACGTGTACACATGACGATGAAGTTCGAGTTGATATACTCCTCGTCGTTGAGGTTCTTTGTATTAATATATGCGCGAACCTTATCGTCGGGCTCAATCTGAATAATATTCTGGATGGCACGGCCCTTTGACGCACGCGTACCCTCGGGGATGTCATAAACCTTGAGCCAGTAGCAACGACCCTTCTCCGTGAAGAAGATCATTGTATTGTGCATCGAAGCCACGTAGATATGCTCGATGAAGTCCTCATCGCGTGTAGCACTACCCTTCATACCTACGCCACCACGGTTCTGGATACGATACTCAGCAAGCGGTGTACGCTTGATGTAGCCCATATGAGAGATGGTGATAACCATATCGTCGTCGGCATAGAAATCCTCGGGGTTGAACTCCTCCGAAGAGTAAACGATCTCGGTGCGGCGCTCGTCGCCATACTTAGCCTTGATCTCCACCAGCTCATCCTTGATGATCTGCATCTGCATCTGCTCGCTTGCCAATACATCCTGGAAGTAGTTGATCTGGCGCTCCAGCTCGGCGTGCTCGTTCTCAAGCTTCTCGCGCTCCAAGCCTGTGAGCTGACGCAAACGCATCTCCACGATAGCCGTTGACTGAATCTCGCTCAAACCAAAACGCTCCTGCAGAGTCTGCTTTGCGATGTCGGTAGAACGTGATGAGCGGATAATGCTTACGATCTCGTCAATATTGTCCTGGGCGATAAGCAAGCCCTGCACGATGTGCATACGATCCTGTGCCTTCTTCAAATCGAAGCGCGTGCGGCGTACAATCACATCGTGACGGTGCTCAACAAAGTGCTTGATCATATCACGCAGGTTGAGCAGCATAGGACGGCCATTGACCAATGCGATATTGTTCACAGCAAACGAAGTCTGCAACTCTGTATTCTTAAAGAGTGTATTGAGTACAACATTTGCCGAAGCATCCTTCTTAACGAAGATAACGATACGCAGACCCTTGCGGTCACTCTCATCGTTGATATAAGAGATACCCTCCAGCTTTTTCTCGTTAACCATGGCGCCGATCTTCTTGATCATCTCGGCCTTGTTAACCATGTAGGGGATCTCAGTGATAACGATACACTCGCGACCCGACTCTGTGGTCTCAATCTCGGTGCGGGCACGCATAACTACACGACCACGACCTGTAAGCATCGCCTCCTTGGCACCCTCGTAACCATAGATGAGTGCACCTGTGGGGAAGTCGGGACCCTTGACATACTTGAGCAACTCCTCGCACTCACACTCGGGGTTGTCGATATAGGCGCAGCAGGCATCCACCACCTCGCTAAGGTTGTGGGGAGCCATATTGGTAGCCATACCTACGGCAATACCGCTTGCACCGTTTACTAGCAACAAGGGGATACGTGTAGGCAATACGGTAGGCTCCTTAAGCGTATCGTCGAAGTTTGTTGTCCAGTCGATGGTCTCCTTCTCGATGTCGGCCATCACCTCGTCGGTAATCTTCTGCATACGTGCCTCGGTGTAACGCATAGCCGCAGCAGAGTCGCCGTCCATCGAACCAAAGTTACCCTGACCCTCGACCAGAGGATAACGCATCGCCCACTCCTGAG
>JAGBYV010000118.1 GCA_017628595.1 Alistipes sp. | reverse complement strand
AGCACGAAGCGTAATGGTAGCCTTGGTGATATTATCAATCTTTGTATATACTTTTTGAAATGCTCGTGTTGTCATTGCTTCACCTATTTAGAGAGTTGATTACTTACTGACTCCTCGATCTGACGCTTGTAGTCGAAGAACTTCTCGCTCTGCCACTCCGAGTAGTTCATCTGGCGGAAGAGGTTGATAAGGCCCTTGAAATAACGTGAGCAAGCCTCGAAATCGGTGAATGAGAACGACTTGTGGCATACGTCGAGTACCATCTCGTACATCATCTTCTGACGCTCGATGGGACAGTTGGCATCGATGCTATCGAATGCATCCTGCTGCAGGATCACGAAGTCCAGCAACTCGCTCTTCCAGAAACGCTCGTGATACTCGATGGGCACACCGTCATCACCCAGGATGTTGATCTGGTCGTTAGCCTCCTTACCACGCTGTACGATGGTCTTACCCTCGTAAACCTTGCTAACCCAATCCTTGCCGATATGCTCGTCCAGATATGATGCTACCTCGGGATACTCCAGATACTTTGAGTATGAATCCAGCGGGTCGATAGCGGGATAACGCTTCGAGTCGGCACGACCCTGTGAAAGTGCGTAGAAGCAACGTGCAGCCTTCTTTGTTGACTCGGTAACAGGCTCCTTGAGGTTACCACCCGCGGGTGATACAGTACCAAGGAATGTTACAGAACCTGTCTGGCCATTATTGAGCTTAACCAAGCCTGTACGTGCATAGAAACCTGCGATGATAGCTGAAAGGTCCATGGGGAACGCATCCTGACCGGGAAGCTCCTCCAGACGGTTTGACATCTCACGAAGAGCCTGTGCCCAACGTGAAGTAGAGTCAGCCATTACCAACACCTTAAGACCCATGGCACGGTAGTACTCACCAATTGTCATACCGGTGTAAACCGATGCCTCACGAGCCGCAACGGGCATATTCGATGTGTTACAGATGATGATGGTACGCTCCATAAGCTTGTGACCTGTACGAGAGTCGATCAGCTCGGGGAACTCGGCAAAGATCTCCACAACCTCGTTAGCACGCTCACCGCACGCTACGATGATGATAACATCAGCCTCAGCCTGCTTAGAGATGGCGTGCTGAAGCACGGTCTTACCAGCACCGAAGGGACCAGGGATAAAGCCGGTACCACCCTCAGCGATGGGGTTGAAGGTATCGATAGCGCGAACACCTGTCTCCATAACGCGAGAGGGACGGGGCTTCTCCACATAGCAGCGGATAGGAGTCTTGACGGGCCACTTCTGTACCATCGTCACGTTATACTCGTTACCATCCTTATCAGCCAGCACTGCGATTGTATCGGTTACCTTATACTCGCCGGCAGGAGTGAGGCTCTTAATGGTGTAGGTGCCCTGCATAACGAAGGGAACCATGATCTTGTGATCAACCCACTGCTCCTTAACCTGGCCAAGCCAGTCACCAGCGGTTACCTTATCGCCAACATTTGCCAGGGGAGTATACTCCCACTTGCGCTCGAAGTCGATGGGCTCGGTGATCGATCCGCGAGCGATGAACAGACCGTCCATCTTCTCCAAATCGTTCTGCAGACCATCGTAGTTACGCGACAGCAGACCCGGAGCCAGCGTAGCCTCAAGCATGTGGCCCATGAACTCCACCTTGTCGCCGATCTTCAAGCCTCGGGTACTATCGTACACCTGCACATAGGCATCATCGCCTATGACCTTGATGACCTCGGCCATCATTCGTGTATCACCGCAATAAACATAGCAGATCTCGTTCTGACCCACAGCGCCGTCGGCCTTAACGATCACGATGTTCGAGATGATACCGTTTACACGTCCTAAAGTTTTCATTTATGTTCTATGTAGTTTTATTGTTTATTTACCAGTTCCTTGCCGTCGAGCTCCGCCATGATGCGGTCAAGCATGGCACGACCACGCTTGGGATCAAGCAGTGCCCAGCGTGCCACGATGTTCACACGCACCAGGTACGACAGTATAGCGTTAATATCGAAGTAGTCACGAGCAGCCAGATCCACGGCCTGATCCCAGCGGACAAGGTCAATCTTATGCTCCTTCTCCACGATATTCTGCTCGTCGTTCACAGCCGCAATGACAGCATCGATATAGAGCAATTCACCACGCAGACCGAAATCGGCTGCAGATGAACGCTGGAGTTGCTCCACAACATCGCCCTTGCCTACGGTAACGCCTGCAACCGCACGACCCATTGAGCGAGCCACAGCAGCAGCAGAGATATTACGCAACGTACGGTCGAAAGCGGCCCACTCGCGAAGGAAGCGGCTGCCCGAGAGGGCGCACTCCTCGTAGTATGCCTCAAAGAGCGAGCGTTCGAACGACTGCTCCAGATTTATGCCCTTAGCCCACTCGTTATCCTCGGCATCAGCATCAGCCTTCTCGGCAGCGGCATAAGCCTTGATAACACGAGCCACGCGTGAAGGCAATCGCTTGGGATCCTCGAGCTCGGCCTCCAGCTCCTCGCGGGTAAGGTTACCCAGCGGGTTGAACGCCTCACGCCCAGAGCGCAGAGCGATGATATTCTCGCAGTCGTAATAGCCGTAGAGCAGATGCACAGCCTTGAGATCGGCACCCGAGAGCTCCTCCTCGATCTCGGCGATAATCTCGCGAGCATCGAAGCCCTTGGTGTCGGCATCAAGCGTGTACTCACGCAGTCCGGCTACCAAACAGTAATAATTCTTATTGCCAAACATGGAAACTATGCCTTAAAGATAAGTTGAGCCACCTTCTCACGCAGATAACCACCCAACAGGGCCTCTACGCTCTCGTCAGAGAATGAGATGTAGTAACCGCCATTCTTCTCGCCAACCTTGAAGCCACTCTTAACATCGGCTGAGTAGCCAACCTCGATACCCTCAGTAAGGAGCGACTTGGCAGCAGCCTCCATAGCCTCGCCCAGCTCAGCCTTCTTAGCCTCGGGAAGAAGAGCAGAGAGCTCAGCCTTGGCACCGTTGTTCCAGCCCTTGGCTACAGCGAGCAACATATCCTTGATAAACGAAGGATCGAGATTTGCGCTCTTCACACCCTCGCTAAGGCTCTTTGTAACGATCATATTCTCGATCTCGGCCTTGATCTTGGCTACAGCCTGCTTGCCTGCGAGTGAGATCTCGGTCATCGCATTCTTCTCGATATCCACAGCCTTGGTCTCGGCAGCGGCAACGATCTCGGCAGCGCGGGCCTCAGCCTCGGCTACAAGTTTTGCGGCATTACTCTTTGCCTCAGCTACCAGATTTTCAGCCTCGGCACGACCCTTTTCCAGACCCTCCTGAAAAAGCTTGTCAGTCAATTCTTGAAGTTTTGAATTTCCCATTGAAGTGATATAGTTTAGTTTAGTTATTTGCTGTTAGGTCGGTTCGTATCCATATGGACACACTTGCACTAATATATAAAGTACCTTACAAAAATATAGGAAAAGCACATAACATCCAAATTTTTTTTCTGTTTTTTACTATGTAAACCCTATATTATAATGACATTTGTGCTCATTTAGACCAATCGGCTTATTCTGTAAACTTCGCAGAATTTGAGCCTCGAAACATCTACATACAGACTACGCGCAAAAGGTGTCAAAAAAAATAGGTCGCTGACAAATTCCACAGCGACCTACATATATATTAAGGTATAGACTACATCGGCTGATGCTCGGGGCGAAGCAGATCCTGCACCACCTTGACGGGCGAGAAGGTTGTAATAGGCACCTCAACGAGAACCGTATTCCACTTCGCCATGGCACCATTCCACAAGCCTGGCAACTCCTGTGCGCGAAGCTCACGACCGCCGCTCGACTTCGACGAGATGAAGCCCGTCGAGGGGTCGGTATATTGCGTAAGATCGAACTTATTGCCACGCGAATCCTTTACGCCGCAGACCAGATCCACGGGGTTGAAGTGCGTAGCCGACTTCATCAGGTGCATATCCTCGGGCGCAATCTGGCTCGACTCGGCTATCTGCAACGACTCTGTACCATCACCGCCATCCACCCAGAAGGGACCACCACCCGGCTCACCCTGGTTAAGCACCACGCCACAGACGCGGATCGGGCGGTTAAGTACAGCCTTCAGCAGGGCGGTATTGTAATCCTCGGGGAGTTTTACACAGAGGCTCTGCTCAACAAACTGAGCAATGGGAGCAAGGTCCGCTCCACCAACCTCCAGCACCTTCAGATACTCGAAGGCCTGCTCCTGCAACTCAAGCAGAAGACCAGCCAGAGCCTTCTTATACTTGATGGTGTCGCCACGACGCTCGTCGGTGGTGACGTTATCGATATTCTTTACGAAGATCAGGTCGGCATCAATATCGTTCAGATTCTCTATGAGCGCACCATGACCCGCAGGGCGGAAGAGCAGTTTACCCTCATCCGTGCGGAAGGGAGTATTGTCGGGATTTACCGCTACTGTGTCGGTCGAAGGCTTCTGCACCGAGAACGAGATGTTGTACTTCACGCCAAAGCGCTCCTCATAGAGGGGCTGCGTAGCGCCCAGCACATCCCAGAAGCCACCCATATGCTCGGCCGAGACGGTGAAGTGGATATAGACCTCATCGCCCGAGCGTGCATACATAGCACCTTCGACCAGATGCTCCTCAACGGCCTTGCGCGAGCCATCGCTATATGCGTGGAAGGTAACCAGGCCCTTGGGCATGGCACCATAGTTAAGACCGCCCTTGATAATCATCTCCACGATCTCCTCATCGGGCGAATCGGGCATGATATATTTCGAGAGCTCGGGCCAGAAGGCAAACTTCTCGATATTGTCGAGCAGGCGATCGATTCCCGGCGTACGCTTATCGTCGTTCACATACTCGAACAACTCTTTGAACATACGCGTAGCAGCTCCCGATGCGGGTACAAACTTCACAACACGAAGCGATGCTGCGGCATCATCATAACGAGCCTCGGCAGCGGCAATCTGCTCCTCGGTAAGGCGCAGCACGCCATCTCCCACACTCGCGGCACGCACCACAGGCAGGAAGGGGAAGCCCTTGCGGAAATTATCGATTTGTTGCTCTACCAACTCTGGTGTAAGACCATGCTGCTGGATTTGCTGTAGATCCTCTTGTGTGAACATAACCTTGATATTTATCTTGTTTTACATGTTAATTTACGCGTAGCAGAGGTTTTCGGTCGGCGTAGTGACTGAAAATTATCCAAATTTACGAAATATTTTCTAACTTTGTCGCATAGGGCGGAAAATTTTATTTCGCCACCCACTTACTAATCACAAAAAAACTTTACATATGAAGAAACTTACACTCTTTATCGCAATGCTCTTCGCAGCATTGGCAACCGAGGCGGCGCCCCTGTGGATGCGCTACCCGGCCATTTCGCCCGACGGCAAGCAGATTGCCTTCACATACAAGGGCAGTATCTATGTAGTAGCAGCCAATGGCGGTCAAGCTGTGCGTCTGACATCGAGCGAGATGCATAGCACAATGCCCGTATGGTCGCCCGACTCAAAGACAATTGCCTTTGCATCGGATCGCTACGGTAACTTCGACATCTTCACCGTATCGGTTGCCGGTGGTTCGCCATCGCGCATCACCACCAACTCTGCCAAGGAGGAGCCATATGCATTCTCAAACGATGGCAATAAGATCTACTTCGGTGCCGCCATATCGGACCCCGCATCATCAGCGCTCTTCCCCAAGAGTTCTATGGGTGAGCTCTACGCCGTGAGCGTAAAGGGTGGTCGCACGGAGCGTGTACTGGCCACACCCGCACAGCTCATTAACTTCAGCCGTGACGGCAAGCAGTTCCTGTATCAGGATCGCAAGGGTGGCGAGGATGACTTCCGCAAGCACCACACTTCATCAATCACTCGCGATCTGTGGCTCTACAACTCTACAACAGGCAAGCATACTCAGCTCACCGACTGGGCTGGCGAGGATCGCAACCCGATCTATGCCGATGGCGACAAGACTATCTACTTCCTCAGCGAGCGCAGCGGCACATACAACGTATGGTCAATGCCCGCCGACAACACCAAGGCAGCTAAGCAGGTGACAAAGTTCGACACTCACCCCGTGCGTTTCCTCTCATTGGCCGACAATGGCACTATGTGCTTCGGCTACAATGGCGAGATTTACACTATGGCAGCAGGTGGCTCAGCAAAGAAACTGGCTGTGGAGATCACCTCTGACGAGCCCACAAACAAGACCGAGCGCCTGAACGTTACGGGCGGCAGCAGCACTACGCTCTCACCCGATGGCAAGCAGATTGCCTTTATCTCTCGTGGCGAGATCTTCGTTACATCGGTAGATTATGCCACCACAAAGCAGATTACCACTACGGCCGAGTCGGAGTCTTCACCCTCGTTTGGTGCCGACAACCGCACCCTGGCTTACGCATCGGAGCGCAACGGCTACTGGAATATCTACACTGCAAAGATTGTGCGTGATGAGGAGCCCAACTTCGCCAACGCGACCGTTATCGAGGAGAAGCCCCTGTTCAAGGATTCAAAGATCGACCGCACATCGCCCAAATTCTCACCCGACGGCAAGGAACTGGCATTTGTCGAGAACCGCGACCGACTGATGGTGATGGACGTAGCAACAGGTAAGGTTCGTCAGGTAACCGACGGTTCGAATCACTACTCAACAACGGGTAGTCTGGATTACCACTGGTCACCTGATGGCAAGTGGTTTGCACTCTCTTACACAGGCAATGGTCACGATCCCTACTCTGACATTGGTCTGGTGAGCACACAGGGTGGCAAGATCTACAACATCACCAATACCGGTTACTTCGATGAAGGTCCCCAGTGGGTATTGGATGGTAACGCCATTTTGTTCTCTACCGATCGCTACGGTATGCGTAGCCACGCATCGTGGGGTTCGGAGTACGACGTAATGATCGTCTATCTGAATCGCGAGGCAATGGAGGTTGCACGCATGAGCAAGGAGGACTACGAGTACTACAAGGAGGCTAAGAAGAAGGCTGAGGAGGCCGAGAAGAAGGATGCCGACAAGAAGGAGAAGAAGGATGAGGTTAAGGCTATCAACATCGAGTTCGACAATATGGACGAGCGCATCTTCCGCCTCACTCCCACCTCTGGTTCGCTGAGTGGCTACACACTGAGCAAGGAGGGCGACAAGCTCTTCTACATCATCTCTTACGAGGGCAAGTACGATATGTGGGAGATGAACCTGCGCGACCGCGAGAACAAGGCTATCCAGCGCGGCATTGGCGGCGGCTCACTCGTATGGGACAAGAAGCATGAGAATATGTTCCTGCTGGGCGGTCAGATGAAGAAGTTCAAGGGCGGCTCGGGCAACCCCACATCTATCAGCGTACGTGCCGACATGACTCTGGACCGTGTAGCCGAGCGCGAGTATATGTTCGACCGCGTATATCGTCAGGAGAAGGCTCGCTTCTACCATGTGGATATGCACGGCGTTAAGTGGGATGCAATGCGCGACAACTACCAGCGCTTCCTGCCTCACATCGACAACAACTACGACTTTGCCGAGATGCTCAGCGAGTGGCTCGGTGAGTTGAACGTATCACATACGGGAGGTCGCTACACCCACCCCACCACTACGAGCGACGACCAGACTGCCGACCTCGGTCTTTTCCTGGATCACAACCGCGAGGGCAAAGGTCTCTTCGTTCAGGAGGTTATCGTAGGTGGTCCCTTCGACAAGGCCTCTTCGAAGGTTAAGGCTGGCGACATCATTGAGAAGATCGACGGCGTGGAGATTACAGAGGATATGGACTACTACCCCTTGCTCAACCGCAAGGCCGACAAGCGCACTCTGGTATCTATCTACCGTCCCGCCGATGGCAGCCGCTGGGAGGAGGTTGTACGCCCCATCTCACAGGGCACACTCACAACGCTTCTCTACAAGCGCTGGGTTAAGCAGCGTGCAGCCGACGTGGAGCGTCTGTCGGGCGGTCGTCTGGGCTATGTTCACATCGAGTCTATGGCTGACGGCAGCTTCCGCACAATATATGCCGACATTCTGGGTAAGTACAACCACTGCGACGGTATCGTTATCGACACCCGTTTCAATGGCGGTGGCCGTATGCACGAGGATATCGAGATTCTGTTCAGCGGTGAGAAGTACCTCACACAGGTTGTTCGTGGTAAGGAGGCGTGCGATATGCCCTCACGTCGCTGGAACAAGGCTTCGATTATGATCACAGGCGAGGCTAACTATTCAAATGCTCACGGTACACCCTGGGTATATAAGCACCGTGGCATCGGTAAGGTTGTAGGTATGCCCGTGCCGGGTACTATGACCAGCGTATCGTGGGAGCGCCTGCAGGATCCCTCATTGGTATTCGGTATTCCCGTTGTGGGTTATCGCAAGGCCGATGGCACATACCTTGAGAACGACCAGCTGGAGCCCGACGTGAAGGTTGCCAACTCGCCCGAACTCGTTGTAACGGGTCGTGACGAGCAGTTGGAGGCAGCCGTGAAGGCTCTGCTTGAGCAGATTGACTCTCAAAAATAAGATTTAACGATGATAACAACCTACATAGATCATCCGCTGCGCGACCTCAACAGTTTTCATGTTGAGGAGCGTGCCGCACGCATCATCGAATTCGACCGCAAGGAGGATCTCGATGAGATATTTGCCGAGGGTAATGCCCCCGAAAAGTGGGCCGTGCTGGGAGGAGGAAACAACATTCTCTTCACTCAGCATTATGACGGTACCCTGATTCACCCCACTGGCAAGGGAATAGAGCGTCTGCAAGACGGCTCGGCATCTGCTCGTGTCAGGGTGGATGCTGGCGTGGAGTGGGATGATTTTGTGCAATGGTGCGTAGAGCGCGAGCTGTGGGGAGCGGAGAATCTCTCGCTCATCCCTGGCTCGGTAGGCGCCGCACCCGTGCAGAATATCGGAGCATATGGCGCCGAGGCGCGCGACATCATAGATCAGGTACACTACTTTGACACGCTGCAGCGCAAGCATCTCACTCTCTCAAACGAGGAGTGCCGCTTTGGCTATCGCGACAGCATCTTCAAGGGTGAACTGCGAGGTCGTGCCATCATCACGGCGGTCGATTTTACACTCGGCACGACAGTCTCTCCGAGCCTACGCTACGGCGACGTACAGCAACAGGTCGAGGAGCGTGGCGGCGCTACACTGAGGAATATCCGTGAGGCTGTATGCTCGATACGTCAGACAAAACTGCCCGATACGAGCGTGCTGGGCAATGCCGGCAGCTTCTTCAAGAACCCCATCGTGCCATGTGCGGTGGCCAAGAGTTTGCAGCAGGAGAATGAGGGCATGCCTATATACCCCGCATCGGATGACTCGCTGCGCAAGCTTGCCGCCGGCTGGCTCATTGACAAGGCCGGGCTGAAGGGTTTGCGTATGGGCAAGGTAGGTGTACACGACCGTCAGGCGCTTGTTCTGGTCAACCATGGCGGTGCTACGGGCGGTGAAGTTATGGCACTTG
This sequence comes from Alistipes sp., assembly GCA_017628595.1. GTDB lineage: Bacteria > Bacteroidota > Bacteroidia > Bacteroidales > Rikenellaceae > Alistipes. The sequence goes on along the minus strand of JAGBYV010000118.1, from coordinate 5,713 downwards.
CCCGATATGTACAGGCGAAGGTGAAAGAAAAATTCGGCATCGAGATCGAGACCGAAGTAAACATATGGTAAAGTATGTTGATTGATAGATTTCAGGAGTACATAACACGCGAAAAACTATTCACGCGACAAGACAAGATTCTGCTCACCGTATCGGGTGGAGTGGATTCGATGGTACTCATGTCGCTCTGTGTCAACAGTGGCTACACGGTAGGCGTTGCGCACTGCAACTTTGGGCTGCGAGGCAGAGAGAGCGACGAGGATGAGATACTTGTTCAGGAGCACGCACGCAAATATGGCATTGAGTGCCACAACCGCCGCTTCGACACCACGGGAGAGATGGAGCGCACGGGCGAATCGATGGAGATGGCAGCCCGCCGTCTGCGTTACACATGGTTTGCAGAGTTGTGCGAGGAGCACGGCTATAGCGTAATTGCCGTGGCACACCACATCGACGACTCGATAGAGACCTTCTTTATCAACCTGATGCGTGGCACGGGACTACGTGGGCTCACTGGCATACACCAGCAGGTGGGACGCGTCGTGCGTCCGCTGATGTTCGCCTCACGCAAGGAGATTCTGGACTACGCTCTGCACAAGCACATACCCTACCGCGAGGATTCATCAAACAAAACGACGAAGTATCTGCGCAACAAGATACGTCTGGGACTTACACCACGCATACGCGAGATAAATCCCCGCTTTCCATTCATCATGAGCCGCAATATCGAACGCTTGATGGCGGCACAGCGATTTATTGATGGTGCGATAGGCAATATATATGCCGAGTCTGTTAGTGAAGAGGCAGGCATCATAACCATCAACGTTGATGGCATAACCGACTCGCGGGAATTTGTGATATATGAGATTCTCAGTTCACGATTCGGCTTCAAGGGCGATGTGGTTGATGGCCTGTGCAAGGCGTTGCAGCAAAATACCACAGGTCGCCGCTTCTACTCGCGCTCGCATGTGGCATACATCGACCGCGGCAATATTGTCGTGAGTCAGATCACCGAGCAGGATGCGTGCCAGATAAGCGTTAATGAGGGACAACAGCGAGCCTACTGCGGTAACTCGGTGCTCTACTTTGAGATATGTGACGTGGATAGTCTGCCGACATACAACGTGCCCGACAATGTGGCGCTGCTCGATGCCGACCGCGTGACGTATCCCCTTACGGTGCGTCGCTGGAGCGATGGTGACACATTTATCCCCTTTGGTATGACTGGCCGCAAGAAGGTGAGCGACTTTCTCATCGACAGCAAGGTCTCAATGGCCGAAAAGGGACGTCAGTTTGTGCTCATCTCTAACGCAGAGATAGCGTGGCTTGTGGGACGTCGCATAGCCGACCCCTTCCGCATAACGGATAGCACGGAGCGCGTGTTACGCATAACAAAAGAGATTATTTAGAATGGCAAAAAGCGCCTATAAATTCAAGGATAGTGTAGCTGAGTTTGAGAGCCTGCGCTCGCAGATTGCGGCACGACAGTTCGCACCCATATATCTGCTGATGGGTGAGGAGAGTTATTTCATTGACTCGTTGTGCGATCAGCTTGCCTCAACGATCCTTTCTCCTGCCGAGCAGGCCTTCAATCAGATTACGGTATATGGCAAGGACAGCAACGCCGGAGCGGTGGTAAACCTCTGTCGCCAGATGCCGATGATGGGCTCCTACGAGGTGGTCATCGTCAAGGAGGCTCAGCAGCTGCAAAAGATTGAGAATCTGACGCACTACACCTCTGCGCCACAGTCTTCGACAATTCTCCTCGTCTGCCACAAGGAGAAGAACGTGGATAAGCGTTCGGCACTCTACAAGCAGTGCCAGAAGAGTGGCGTGGTCTTCGAGTCGGTGCGTCCACGCGACTACGAGATAGGCCCATGGCTCACACAGTTCCTCCAGCAGAAAGGGCTTCGCATTGCGCCCAAGGCTGTGCAGATGCTTACGGATCACCTTGGTTGCGACATAGCCAAGATCTCGAACGAGGTGGACAAACTGCTGGTGGCTCTGCCCGCCGGCACGAAGGATATTACAGATATGCACATCGAGCAACATGTAGGCATATCGAAGGACTTCAACAACTTTGAGTTGTGCAATGCCGTAGTCACACAGGATGTACAGCGAGCAATGGCCATTGCCGACCACTTTGCACACAACCCCAAGGATAACCCGCTGCTGCTCACCATCATGGCACTCTACGGGCAGTTCCGCGATATATTCATCGTCAACTACCTGCGCTGGCTGGAAAAGTATAAGCGAGTACCCTTCCCGGGTGAGATGGAGTTGATGAAGACACTGAAAAAGAGCAATCCCTACGCCGTAAGGGAGGTCTGCTCGCATGCCCAGCGCTGGCCCAACCGTAAGGTTTTCGGTATTCTGGGACTACTGCGCGAGTATGACGGCAAGAGCAAGGGCATCGACACGGGCGGCATGAGCGACGGCGAGTTGCTACGCGAGTTGTTGCTCAAGATTTTCATGCAGTAAATGGCTACAGTGGAGAGATATATGATTCTTGATGGGGAGTTGCTCACGCAGCAGCACCTCGAAGGTGCATATATTTATCAAAACATACATACGCTCAACTATCAGCCCCGCCACGTGGAGCACCACGTAAGGATTCTGCAGAGCCTTGCGCAGGAGCTATTCGGCATTGAGTGCGACTACTCCGCAGCCAAGATTACGGCGATGATACAACTCCTGCTGGAGAGGGTGCGCCCCACGCGGCAGCGTTCGATTAGAGCCGTAGTAAAGCAATATGCATCGGGAAGTTACACCATCGAGTGCGATGCTCCATCGCTATACCAGGGCTATACCGTGCGTAGCCTGCGCCCTGAGGTGGCAACCATGCGCATCACCCTGCCGCTCGACATATATCCCACATCGGCAGCCGTAGCCACACGTCAGGTGGCCGACAGCATTGCCCGCAGCCGCGACTTCCACACGGCGCTGCTCATGGGCGATGACGAGCAGATATACTGCGAGGCGACATGCCCCATAGCACTTGTGCATGAGCGACGACTCCTGCTCTCGCCCATGCCATACTCCGTTGAGCAGAGACTCCTTGAGCAAGCGGCACAAAAGGCCGGCATACAGATAGAGAAGCGCCCCATTTGCAGGGAGGACATCCTGCGGGCGGACGAGGTGCTGATAGCCGACTGGCAAGGCATTAGCGCCGCACAACACGTTGACGGCAAACAATATATGGCAATCATAGCCGAGCGTCTGGCTCGCGAAATAGAGAAACTTTAACACCATGAAAACAGCAATATTTCCCGGATCATTCGATCCCTTCACACTCGGTCACCAGGCCGTTGTAGCTCAGGCTTTGCGTCTTTTCGACAAAGTCGTAATAGCCATCGGCGAGAATGTCAGCAAACGTACGCTGCTATCCGTAGATGCCCGCCAGCGCCTGATTCGCGATCTGTACAAGGATGAGCAGAGAGTGGAGTGTGTAACATACTCGACCCTTACGGGCGAGCTGGCACACAAACTGGGTGCCCAGGCCATAGTCCGCGGTGTGCGCAACATAGTGGATTTCGAGTACGAGCGCACCATGGCGCAGACCAATAGCCGACTCTTCCCCGAGGTGGAAACCGTGCTGCTGCTCACACCACCTACACTCGCCGACGTATCATCATCGACCGTAAGGGAGCTGCTCGCCTTTGGACGCGACGTGCAGGAGATGATGCCCCAGGGGGTAAATATCGAGGAGTACATGGAGTAAAACTAAACCGCAGAGATGATTTTCTGCGGTTTTTTTCAGCTTTTGCCCATACGCCGTTGCACAAAATCGTAAATGTTGCTATATTTGCGCTTTAGCATAGAAATAATTCATTGAATCAACAAGACAACCTCAATAAAATGGAATTTTCAGCAGAAATGATTGCCGGCCTTCTGGGCGGCAGCATCGTAGGAGATAAGAATGCTTCGGTTCACACCGTATCCTCTATCGAGGGTGGCAAGCCCGGCTCGCTCACTTATCTCTCAAACCCCAAATATGAGCAGTACATCTACTCTACCGAGGCCTCAATCGTACTCGTTGGCGAGGAGTTCGAGCCCAAGCAGGAGGTAAAGGCAACGCTTATCAAGTTGCCCGATGTAGGTGCAGCAGTACTCAAGTTGCTTGAGATGTACAACGCCATGAAGCCCCAGAAGAAGGGCATCAGCAAGATGTGCTCAATCTCGGAGAAGGCTACCGTGGCGGATGATTGCTACGTTGGCGACTTTGCCGTCATCGAGGCAGGCGCGGTAGTAGAGGCAGGCGCGAAGATCTATCCGCAGGTATATGTGGGCGATGGCGTAAAGATCGGTGCCGGCACCGTGCTCTACCCTGGAGTGAAGATCTATGAGGGTTGCCGTGTAGGTAAGAACTGCATCATTCACGCAGGAGCAGTGATCGGCGCTGACGGCTTCGGATTCCTGCCCAAGCCCGATGGCACGTTTGACAAGATTCCGCAGTTGGGTAATGTAATCATCGAGGATAATGTGGAGATTGGTGCAAACACCTGCGTCGATAGAGCAAAGACCGACTCAACAATCATCCGCAAGGGCGTGAAGCTGGATAACCTGATTCAGATTGGCCACAATGTGGAGGTTGGCGAGAACACAGTATCATCAGCGCAAACTGGTATCGCAGGATCGTCGAAGGTGGGTCAGAACTGCTTCCTCGCAGGTCAGGTGGGTATTGCCGACCACGTGACTATTGGTAACCGTGTGATGATCGGTTCGCAGTCAGGTCTGGACAAGAACGTACCCGATGGCGAGATCCGCTTCGGATCACCCGCACTACCCGGTATTAATTATCACCGTTCGTTTGCTGTATTCAAGGAGTTGCCCGAGTTGCGCCGTCGCGTAGCAGCTTTGGAGAAAGAGTTGAAGAAATAGTAATAATCATAAAATAAAGAGAAAAGATGAGAAAGATTTTTGCAATCGCAATGGCAGCCGCTATGATGGTAGGTTGCGGCAGCAGCACCAAGTTCACCATCAAGGGTGAGTCGGATAAGTTCGCAGGTAAGTATGCTTACTTGCAGGTAGAGGAGGGTCAGGAGTTGAAGACCATCGACTCTGTGGCAGTAGCAGGCAACGCCTTCACATTGGCAGGCGAGACTGAGGCTCCCTACTCAGCATATGTTGTAGTGAAGGATGCAGGCGCTGAGCGTCCTGAGTTCTACGCAGAGGTTTATGTTGAGCCCGCACAGATCACTATCGAGGAGGTAGCTGGCGAGCGTCCCTCGTTCAAGGCCGTAGGTGGCGCTATGAACGACGCTATGAACGCGGTAAACGACAAGCTGGCTGCTATCGAGGCTAAGATGGGTGAGGGTGACAACTCGGCTCTGGAGGCTGAGTACTACGCAGCGCTCTACGATGCTATCATCGCAAACGGCGGCAACCTGGTTGCTCAGAACATCCTGCGCAACAACTACTACGCATTCGAGCCCCAGCAGGTTATCGACGCTATCGCAACTATGCCAGCCGAGACACAGGAGTCATTCGCAAATATGAAGAAGTCGGCTGAGCAGGCATTGAAGGTTCTGCCCGGCAACCCCTACATCGACATCACCGAGGAGGGTACAGGCGAGCAGCCCCAGACCCTGACACCCGATGGTAAGGTTCTTACCTTGAAGAGCGTTGTTGAGAACAAGGCAAACAAGTACGTTTTGATCGATTTCTGGGCATCATGGTGTGGTCCTTGCATGCGCGAGGTTCCCTACCTGGT
>JAGBYV010000117.1 GCA_017628595.1 Alistipes sp. | reverse complement strand
CCCGTGACTACAACCTGTGGCTTATTGCCACGCGTATCCTCGTCCTTGAAGCGGAACGATATCTGTCGCTGCTCGCCACCGAGCAGTGATACATAGTTGTCAGAGTAGAAGATAGGCAGAATCTGGTCGCCATCCTTCTCGCCAACAACATTCACGCGAATCATCAGCGCGGGCGTTGTGCTGTCGTTGCGCAGCGTGATGGTGCCACTCCATGCGCCATCCTTGCCCTGCTCGATTGTGATGTTCTGCTGCAGCGCAACCTTGGGCATCTGGCGTATAGCCTGGAAGTTGCCCTCCTCAGTGCCACGGATGTAGAAGTTGTCCGATACCACCTTGTCGCCCTCCTTGAGCCAGAGCTTGACAAAGTGTGCCGATGAGAGCGACGAGGGGAACTCCAGCGCGAAGGCCTCCACGGTGGTATCCTCCTCGCTTGCTACCTGTGCGCTCTTCTGCCACTGAACTGTACCGTCCATATTGATAAGTGCGGCCTCGACTGAAAGTGCGGGGTGCGAACCTGCGCTATAATTTACAACCTCTATCTTATCTGTTGCGGCATTCCACTGCACGTGCAGAGGCTCATTGCCCTTCATCGAACCGAAGTATGCTGCCGTAGGCTCGAAGTAGTAGTCGTAGGTCTGCCATACCATCGAGGGCCACGCGGGATGTGTCATCCACAAAAGAAGTCCCTTGCGGAAGGCCGAGCGTGACTCGAACATGGCACGATAGCCGTCGTAGTTTACCCACTGCGCAAGCTCGGTGAACTCCTGCGCGCTCTGTGGCTCGCCGAAGCCTTTGGCAATGATGGCGTTGAACGATGAGCCGCCCTGTGCGCCCTCCATTGTGTAGTCGTGCTGACCCCACTTATCGCCCTGCGGCCAGAGATCCTCCTCCTTGAGTGTACGCTTAAGGCTCTCGTAGTTCATCACGTTGGGCATGCCTCGCTCGCTATGGAACTTATCGCGGCCATTCTCCAGCGTGAAGTATGTCTTCACGGACTGTGCACGGTAGGGGCCGTGACCCGTTACCACCTCGTCAGCCGAGCTTGATATGTAGTGCAGGCCGGGGTGCTCTGCCTTTACAATCTGGCGCAGAGCTGCGTCAATTGTGGCGGGCGGGAATCCCTCGTTACGACCACAATACAGTCCAATCGAAGCGTGACTGCGCATGCGACGTACGAAATCCTCGGCGTTGGCAATGAACATAGTCTCATCGTAGGGGTTCGGACCATCGACGGGGTTGGCCAGCCAGAAGTCCTGCCAGATCATGATGCCATGCTTGTCGCACGCCTCATATAGCTCCTCGTCACCAATCTGACCTACCCAGTTACGCATCATCGTGAAGTTCATGTTGGCATGGTGCTCAACGGCAATATCGTACTCGCGGCCACGGTAGTTGAGGTTGTTCTCGCCAAAGCCCCAGTTGCCACCACGACCAATAAAGCGGCGGCCATTGATGTAGAGCGACAGCGTACTGTTGTCCTCGTTGAATGTCATCTCGCGCACACCCACCTTGAAAGAGTGCTTGTCAGAAGATTTGCCATCGACCTTGAACTCAAACTCCGCATCATAAAGATATGGATCTCCATAACCCTTGGGCCACCAGAGGTTGAGTTTCTGCTCCTTGAGCTGGGCGAATGTGTCGGGGCAGAACTTAACGGCGCGCTTCTCGCCCGCTGCAAGTGTTACCTCCTGTTCGAACGTGATTGCACCGATCTTTCCGCTCAGTGTACCTGTTACGGGTGCATTGTCGTGGTTTTTGACAAATACCTCGGGGGTAAGTGTTGCAAGCTTATCCTCGCCCTTGAGGGTGGTCTGCACGAAGGGATCGCTCAGCGTTACGTCGCCGGCCGTAGTGAGATATACATCGTTGTAGATACCTATGTTGCGACCTCTGATCGTAGAGATCCAGTCCCAGCCGATTGAGGCGTGGAATGTCGGGTTGTCGGCACCGAGGATACCACCGTTAAGGTCGGTATTGTAAGAGTATTTCTCCTTGATGGCACCGATGTGGGCATTCTTGACAATCTCAACGGCCAATACGTTTGTACCCTCGACGATGGCGTCAGTCACATCGTACATACCACGGATAAAGGCACCCTCAATGCGGCTGAGTTTCTTGCCGTTGAGGTAGATGTCGGCCTTCCAGTTGATGCCGTCGAAGTTGAGGAACAGACGCTCACGCTTAAAGCCCTCGGGCAGAGTGAACTCGTTGCGATACCAGAAGTTCGAGTTGAAGAACGACTCCGAAATCTGGAAGATGTTGTCGGCATAGTTGGGGTTGGGTACGGCACCGGCATTCTTGTAGCTGGTGAGAACGGTGCCAGGTACGGTGGCTACGATCCAGCCCTCGTCGTTAAAGTCGGCTGCAGCAATAGCCTCACCCGTAGCCTTAACCTCAGAAGAGCGCTGTACGCGCCAGTTACCGCCCGTAAGGGCATATTTCTTACCCTCTGCTGCGGGCTGAGCCTTGGGCTGGGGCACAAGACCTCCGCGACCCATAACCTCAATCTCGCTGAGCATGTACTCCTTGCCGTCTGCAGACTTCTGCATAAGCACGCGCACGTAGCGAGCCTTGCCCTTGCAGGCTATTTCATCGGTCAGACTGTCGGAAGAGGGGAGAGAAGCGACATCGCGCCACTGCTTGCCATCCTCTGAGGTCTGAATCTTACCCTCTGCGGCCTTGTGAATCCAGTGCAGTACAACCTTGTCGAAGGATGAGCGAGAGCCAAGGTCGACATATATCCACTCCTCGCCAGCCGAAGAGCTCATCCACGCACTGCCGAAGTGCTTCGAAGCGAGCATCTCGATCTGCTCGCCGGCATGGAAGAAATCGACTGCCGTAAATGACCACTCCACAGCACCTGCCATTGTCATCTGCAGACGATAGGCCGAGTAGTTGTCGGCATTTGTAACAGAGAGGCTCTCCTCAAGATTGCGTGTATTGTAGGCTATGCGCTCGGTCTGCTTGTTGGGGTCGGTCTGGATGACGTGGCGACCTTCGGTGCCGGGCAGGCCTGTGCCCTGGAGTGAAGAGAGCTTAACCCACTGCTTGCCATCCTTTGATCCTAACAGGGTGATTGTGTACCCCTTGCCGGCTAGCTTGTTGTCGTAGGCTACCGTACCCGAAAAAGTTATTCGGTCGGCCTTCTCGGTCCAGTTGTGCAGCGCATACTCCATATATACATCCTCGCCCTTGAGCGTATTTTTCGAGTAGGGGCCTCCGTCGATGGTCCACTCCCTCTCGCGCAGACGAGGTGTGCCCTCGTGTGTTGAGAAGCTCATATAGGCTGGCTCGTCGGCAGTGATGATGCCATCGGTTACGAGCTGTGCTGTAAGGTTATAGTCGTAACTTGAAGAGTGGTAGGCTGCGCGATTAAGTGCGATGTTGCGGTACTCATTGCTGGGAATAAGCTCGGGCGAGGGATCCTCCTCTGGTGAGCCGGGGTAGAGACCTATGCCGCGAGTGTAGTAGTCGGAGCGGATGTATGACTCGGGGTCAACGCCGCCGCATCCCGCCATAAACGCCATGAGCGCTAAGAACAGAGTGGTAGATAATAGCTTCTTCATATTATAAGTGTGTTTATTGTCGTCAATTATACAAATATACGAAGAATATTCAAATTTTGATGTTCCGAGTCGGTAAAAATCTTGCGCCAGGCACAGGGCCTGGGTTGTAATGTGGCCAGTGTTGGGCCAAGAGTAGAGTTGCTTGCAGCTGATTTGCAAAACTCGGAATAAAACGTTAATTTTGCTTTACTGAAAACTAAAATTTGAAGATATGAAAGTAGCTGTTCCGACACGTGACGGTCGCGTGGATGACCACTTCGGTCATTGCGATCACTATACGATTTATACCATTGAAAATAAAAAGATTCTCTCGCGCGAGGATCTGCCTTCGCCGCAGGGTTGCGGCTGCAAGTCGGGTATTGCTGCGGACCTGCAGCAGATGGGTGTTGAGGTGATGCTGGCAGGTAATATGGGCCCTGGTGCTCTGAATAAGTTGCAGGCACATGGTATTAAAGTTGTAAGAGGTTGCATGGGCGACATCGAGGCCGTTGTTAGTGGTTACCTTGCGGGATTTATCCTTGACTCGGGCGTGGGCTGTGCGGGCCATGGCTCGGATCATCAGTGCGGCGGACATTAATCGTGCACGTGTTGCCCATAAGTGATATTTAAAAATAATTCTCTATTTATGGCAACAAAATTTTACAAGTGCCGCCATTGTGGCAATGTGGTCGAGAAGGTGGTAGATTCGGGTGTTAAGGTGGTGTGCTGTGGCGAGGAGATGCAGGAGCTGATCCCCAATACGGTAGATGCCAGCGGCGAGAAGCATGTGCCCGTAGTGAGCAAGCTGGGTGATGGAAAGCTCAAGGTCGAGGTGGGTAGCGTTGCGCACCCCATGACCAAGGAGCATCACATCGTATTTATCTATGTCGAGACCGAGCGCGGAGGAATCCGTGTCAATCTGAAGGATAAGCCCGAGGCTGAGGTCTGCGTGTGTGGCGAGAAGGTTGTGGCCGTGTATGAGTATTGCAATCTGCACGGGCTGTGGAGAGCTTCGCTTTAGCAATGTGAGCAAATAAGGATTATGGATTATTGTAAAGGCGGTCAAAACAGATGAGTTTGACTGCCTTTATGATTATATTTAAGAAAAAAAGCATTAAATTTGTCAACAAAATGATTCTGTGGCAGGTGGCAAAATCGTTAGTACATATTACGGATAAATCGGGTCTTATCCTTGAGGGTGGAGGCATGCGTGGCGTATTTACGTGTGGCGTGCTGGATTATTTCATGGATCATGATATACGTTTTGCATACACTGTGGGCGTGAGTGCCGGAGCCTGCAACGGACTTTCGTATATGTCGCGCCAGCGAGGCAGGGGCAAGTTCAGCAATATTGACCTGCTGGAGAAGTATCGATACATAGGCTTCAAACAACTGCTGCTTAAGGGTAATATCATGGATTTCGATCTGTTGTTTCATGAATTTCCTGAAAAGATTATCCCCTATCACTACGATGTCTATGCAGAGTGCAAGGAGCGTTTTGAGATGGTCACAACATCGTGCCTAACGGGCCGAGCCTGCTACTTCGAGGAGAAGCATGATCCAAAGCGGATTATAGATATCGTCAAGGCGTCGAGCAGTCTGCCTTATGTCTCTCGCATAGCCTATGTCGATGGCGAGCCTATGCTCGATGGAGGTATTGGGGATTCCATTCCGCTGGAGCGTGCCTGGGCTCTTGGCTATGATAATAATGTGGTGGTGCTGACACGAAATAAAGGCTATCGCAAACCCGATAAACCATCTTTTGTGCCGCCCTTTGCATATGGGAAGTATCCCGCTATGCGTGAAGCTATACGTCAGCGTAATATGCTGTACAATCGTCAGATATCGCTTGTCGAGGAGCTGGAGGCACGGGGTGAGTTGGTTGTTATCCGTCCTGAGCAGCCTATTCAGGTGGGGCGTATGGAGCGTGATACACGCAAGTTGCTCGACCTATATGAAGAGGGGTATGCATCGGCTGCGAAAATAGAGTATAAAAAATAGGTTGCCTAATCAGGTGGCCTATTATTTTTTTGTCTGTTGACTTGCGATTTTGCGATTTTATAGTTTACTTTGTAATATCATAAAACAGATAACCATGCAGAAATCAAAAGTATTTTTTACCGACTTCCGTACGAAGGCTCACGGAGACGGTCTTCCGACAAAGCTTCGCAAGCTGATTCTTAAAGCTGGTCTTGCGGATATTGATATGGATGGTAAGTTCGTTGCCATCAAGATGCACTTCGGTGAGTTGGGTAATATCTCTTACCTGCGCCCTAACTACGCTCGCGCGGTGGTTGAAGCCGTAAAGTCGTTGGGTGGTAAGCCTTTCCTTACCGATTGTAATACGATGTATCCCGGTAGCCGTAAAAATGCTATTGAGCACCTCTATTGCGCATGGGAGAATGGCTTTACTCCCTTGACCGTTGGTTGCCCCATCATTATCGGTGATGGCCTGAAGGGAACGGACGATGTGGATGTTCCTGTAGTGGGAGGTGAGTACGTCAAGAATGCAAAGATTGGTCGCGCAGTGATGGATGCCGATATATTCATCAGCCTTAACCACTTCAAGGGTCATGAGATGACAGGTTTTGGCGGTGCGATTAAGAATATCGGTATGGGTTGCGGATCACGTGCGGGTAAGACCGACCAGCATAGCGGTGGCCAGCCTCGCATCAGCGAGAAGCGTTGCCGCGGTTGTATGAAGTGTCTTGCGCAGTGCGCTAACAACGGACTTTATTTCGATGCCGATACCCGCAAGATGAAGGTTAATACCGACAACTGCGTAGGTTGCGGCCGTTGCCTTGGTGCATGTAACTTCGACGCCATTTCGTTTGAGAATGAGCAGGCTCCCGAACTTCTGAACCGTCGTATGGCCGAGTATGCAAAGGCTGTGGTGGATGGTCGTCCTAACTTCCATATCTCACTTGTGCTGGATATCTCGCCCAACTGCGACTGTCACGCCGAGAATGATGCTCCTATTCTGCCCAATATCGGTATGTTTGCATCGGCAGACCCCTTGGCGTTGGACCAGGCTTGTGTGGATGCATGTCTGGCAGCTACGCCCATGCCCGGCAGCCAGCTGTATGATCACATGCACTCGCCCGACTTCCACGATCATCACGATCACTTCAAGAACTCTACACCCGAATCGGAGTGGCGTTCATGCCTTGAGCATGCCGAGAAGATCGGTTTGGGAACACGCCAGTATGAGTTGATAAAGTAAGCTTTTTAGTGCGAAAATTAATAGTGTGCCGTCCTTTGGGATGGCACTTTTTTTTGCTTTTGACGGCTGGTTTAACCTGTTTGTTGAGTGGGATATTTTGCATGTTTTTCGATGCGAAAAAGTG
>JAGBYV010000116.1 GCA_017628595.1 Alistipes sp. | reverse complement strand
CCTTGCTTCCATACTCCACAGCTCTGATTATCAAATCACTACCACCATCATTTGCAATAACAACAGTGGCATCCGCATGGGTTTTTCCACGCTTGACCTCGCCAAATTTAATAATTTTTTTTGATATCTCACCACTCGGAAGCGTTACATCATCGGCCATCCTATCAAAAATATCCACCGCAATGGCGGTTGTAGTGAGTACGGCACGAGCCTCACGGCCATTGACTGCAAAGCCGCAGATGTCGTTTAGCGTACCATATCGTGCGCTATTGCGGGCCACAGAGTATCGCACCACCATCTCACCTCGCTCACCGGCACGCATCGTCGCAGGGGCATCAACCGAGAGCAGACCACTGCTCTGTTTGGGCAGCAGTTTTAACGAAGCATCGCGCGAAGAGGTATTTACCCAACCAATACGCTCCTCAACCGTTTCGCCACGTCCCACATAAGCAAAATCGTGATAATTGACGGCAAGGCGTACGCCATCACCAAGTTCGATGGGATACAACTCCTGCACGCTCTTCTGGCGCGGGATAACATTGCCCTTCAGATTCAGCACATATGGTTTTGACGATGCAGAGGTCAGAACCGATGCCGATTTGGAAAAGCGTCCGGGCATATTCATCGGATTAAACACTACGGTGATCTCACCGCGCTCACCGCGCAGGACAGGTTTGCGCGAATATGTGGGGGTGGTACATCCACATCCGGTCATAACTTCGAGGATCACGACTGGCTTTGATGTATTGTTCACAAAGGAAAATGTATGCTCAACATTGCCACCATCCTCGGCAATATCCGCAAAATCCCACTCCATATGCTCAAAAGAGAGTTCTCCCTGTGACGTAGTTTGTGCATAGGTTGCACCCGCAAAAGCGAGCAAAAGAGTCAGAAAAACTATTTTAATATATGGTATAAGCCTCATAACAGGTACAAAGTTACATTTTTTTTAATATTTTTTTGTTTTTTTCTTGCACAATAAAAAAAAGCGCCTTATATTTGCACTCGCAAAACGAAAGGTAAACGTTCTGTGACAAACGCCTGAATAGCTCAGTTGGTTAGAGCACATGACTGTTAATCATGGGGTCCTAGGTTCAAGTCCTTGTTCAGGCGCATCGGGAGTTTAGCTCAGCTGGTTCAGAGCATCTGCCTTACAAGCAGAGGGTCGGCGGTTCGAATCCGTCAACTCCCACTCAAGAAAAGCAGTCCATTGGGCTGCTTTTTTCGTTTTCTGCGCATTATATCTCTTCGCACCACACTATCCGCCCTGCATTCTAACGCAAAAAATCAACAATTTATTTCCCGTGCGGCTACCGATTGTCAGAAAATTAGACTATATTTGTAATAGTTGAAATCTATCTCCATTGTGTCAATCACAGAATTCTCCTTGCCACACAACAAAAAAAACAATACTAACCAAACACCAATACACCATGAAACGTATCACGAAATTTTGCGTTGCACTTTTATTGTTTGCAGTAGCAGTGCTACCGAATCAGATTGAGGCTAAAGCAAAGTCAAACTACAAGAACTTCAAAGTAGCCATCTACACTCGTGCCTACGAGGTGCAGAAGATGACCGATCCCGAGTGGTTGAAATCGACGTGGGACGTAATCTCAAATCAGGTGAAGGTTGACAAGATCTACCTGGAGACCCACCGCGACCTGCTCATCATCAAAAAGGATGAGATGCAGAAAATCATCAAGTTCTTCAAGGATCAAGGTATTGAGGTGGCTGGAGGTATCACCTACACCATCGACGAGAGCAACTCATTCGAGACCTTCTGCTACACCGACCCCAAAGAGCGTGCACTGGCACAGGAGATCATCGAGTTATCGGCAAGTCTATTTGACGAGGTTATCCTTGACGACTTCTTCTTCACCGACTGCAAGTGCGACCTCTGCGTCGAGGCCAAAGGCGACAGAACATGGACCGAATATCGTCTTGAGCTGATGAACAAGGCTGCACATGAGGTGATACTTGGCCCCGCAAAGAAGGTTAATCCCAACGTGAAGGTGATTATCAAGTATCCCAACTGGTATGACCACTTCCCCGCTTTAGGCTTTGATCTGGAAAATGGCCCAAAGATTTTCGACGGTGTATATACCGGAACGGAGACGCGCGATGCCGTACGCAGCAACCAGCACCTGCAGCCCTATCTGGGTTACCTGGTATGGCGCTACTACAACAACCTCGCCCCCGGCCGCAATGGTGGCGGATGGGTTGACACAGGTGGCATGCGCACTATAGACAGATACAGCGAGCAGTTGTGGATCACAATGTTTGCAAAGGCTCCCGAGATTACCCTCTTCGACTATCGACAGATGCTCAATCCGTTGAGCGAGGCACAGCGTGCTCAGTGGCAGGGTCAGGGCACAAGCTTCGATTTCGACAAGATGATGCAGCCCGTCAAACTGCACGACAAGGAGGTTACACCTTCAACCGTTGCACGCGCTGCAGGATATAGCCTTGAGGTTGTGGACGACGCTATTGGTTTCCTGGGCGAGCCTATGGCCATCAAGAGCTACAAGCCCTACCACTCAACGGGCGAGGATTTTCTGCAGAACTACTTTGGCATGATTGGCATCCCGATGGATATTGTCCCCGAATTCCCCGAGGACGAGGAGTTTATTATCCTTACCGAGCAGGCCAAGTATGACAAGGATATCGTTGCCAAGATCCAAAAGCAGCTGCAGGCGGGTAAAGATGTGATGATTACATCGGGTCTGCTGCGAGCTTTACAGGGCAAGGGCATCGAAAAGATTGTCGACATGGAGTACACCGACCGTAAGGCTCTCATTAACGAGGTGATGTTCTACGGACAACTGATCCCTACCAAGAAGCCTATCCTGATGCAACAGGTGCAGTATCAGACCAACGACTCGTGGGAGATTATCTCTGGCATGGATGCAGGTCTGGGCTGGCCTATAGTACATCGTGGCAACTTCTCGAAGGGCAATCTCTACCTCTTCGTTATACCCGACAACTTTGCCGACCTCTACTCTCTACCCGATGTTGCGCTCAATAGAATTAGAGATCTGGTAAGCGCACGCGTATTGCCCTATACCATTGAGGGTCCGAACGATGTTGCACTATACATCTATGACAACAACACCATCGTCGTAGAGTCGTTCCACGATGAGCCTATCACTATCAATGTCGTGGGTGCTCGTGCGGGCAACAACATCGCAAAAGATATGCTCACGGGCGATTCGATCAAAGCCTCTGAACGTCAGGCAATGGGCCGTGGTGCCACAGCCAAGAGTGTATATCGCGTAACGCTCAAGCCTCACTCATTCCGCGTCCTGAGATTTGAGTAAAAACGCGTAACTATAAATCTTAAGCGAAGGTTTCGGCCTTCGCTTTTTTGTTTTCAAATTTCATTGTTTGCTATTTTTTTTGTAGTTTCGTGAAAATTTGAATTTTCTTAGAGATGAAACTTAGCAAAATACCTGTATACCTTCAGATAATCATCGGCATGGCGATCGGTATCGTCATCGGCTTCATAGCCATTGGCACTGGAGGCGAGCAGATCGTAAACGACTGGATCCGCCCCTTCGGGAAACTATTCATCAAGGCGTTGATTCTGGTGGCCGTACCGCTGGTATTTGTGACGCTGGTCAAGGGAGTGGCCGATCTAAAAGACACCTCGGCGCTATCGCGACTGGGAGGTCGTACCGTGGTCATATATCTCGCCACTACGGTTTTTGCAGTAATCATAGGTATGGGTTCGGCGCTACTGATTCGCCCGGGAGATATTGTGAGCGACAGCCTGGTGCATCAGATTCAAACTGAGTATGCCGATACAGCACAATCCATACAGTTAAAGCAGGCCGACACAGAAAATAACGGCCCATTGGGATTTCTGGACGATTTGGTTCCATCGAATATTTTCGAGTCACTATCCAACAACAGCAAGATGCTGCAAATAATCTTCTTTGCGCTTATTTTCGGCGTCGCCATACTCTCTATCCCGACAGAGAAGAAACAACCTCTGCTAACGCTGCTCGATTCGCTTAACGAGGCCATAATGCGACTTGTGCACTACATCATCGCGTGTGCCCCCGTAGGTGTTGCCGCGCTGATGGCCGGCTTGGTTGTTGACTTCAATGGCAACGGAAAGGTTTTCGCCGCACTGGGTGTATATTCGATAAATGTTGTCATAGCACTATTATTCCTGCTTCTGTTTTTCTACCCTACGCTCACTCGATTCTTCGGCGGGATTCGTCCGAAACATTTCATTCGAAACGTATACCCGTTGCAGCTATTTGCATTCACGACAAGCAGCAGCGCCGCTACCCTGCCCTTCACATACACTACAGCACAGGAGAAGCTGGGCATATCTCGCGAAGTAACATCCTTTGTGCTTCCCATAGGCACAACTATCAACATGGACGGAACATCGTGCTACCAGACCGTAGCTACTATATTTATCGCTCAGGCACTCGGCATCGAGCTCTCAATATCGCAGTTACTCACCATCATCGTAATGACTACCCTGTCGAGCATCGGCACGCCTGCCATACCCGGTGGAAGCTACGTCATCCTGGCTATGGTACTCACGTCGGTGGGCATTCCGGCCGAGAGCCTTGCTCTTATTATCGGCATTGACCGACCGCTGGATATGTTGCGCACATCGGTGAATGTCACGGGCGATGTTACCGTAGCAGCAATTATTGATAAGCAGTGCAAGTAGAAAATTAGCGAAATTGGCAGCGAAAAATTTGCATATTCGGATTTTTACGCTACCTTTGCACTCGCAATTGAGGGAGTTTAGCTCAGCTGGTTCAGAGCATCTGCCTTACAAGCAGAGGGTCGGCGGT
>JAGBYV010000011.1 GCA_017628595.1 Alistipes sp. | reverse complement strand
TGTCTAATATTATTAGACAGACCCAAACTATATGGAATAAATTCCTAATTATTCATTATCTCATTCTGGCGGTTGATGCTCTCGACGTGGATAGCCTCCAGAACGGTGCGAACAAACTCCTCGCTCAGTCCCATGCGGCGCGTGATGGTGAGCATGCGGCGGCAAATATCCTCCCAGCGGTTGCTCTGCAGAATCGCCACATTGTTGGCCTTCTTGATCTCTCCTATTTTGTCGCTGGTGTGCATACGGCGGTTCAGCAGATCGAAAATCTCGGCATCAATCTGGTCAATCTGTCGGCGGCAGATGTTGAGTTCGTCGTTGAACTCGGGATCATCAGCCGTCTTGGCACGCCACATGATATTGTCAATCATCGTGATACAATCCTGTGGTGTAACCTGCTGCGCCGAGTCACTCCACGCCTTGTCGGGTGCAATATGGCTCTCGATCATCATGCCATCGAAGCAGAGGTCGGCAGCCTGCTGAGCTATGCCCTGCAACAGAGGACGGCAACCGCAGATGTGTGACGGGTCGCAGATCATCATCATGTTGGGGAAGCGGCTGCGCATCTCGAAGATCATGTGCCACATAGGCGGGTTGCGGTACTTGCTGTCGCCAAAGTATGCGAAGCCTCGGTGTATGAGGCCTATATTCTCTTCGGGTATGCCTTCATTTAGCAGACGGTTCACCGCTCCTGCCCACAGTCCCGTGTCGGGTGTCATAGGGTTCTTAACAAGAACTGTAATCTCCTGATTACCATGCAATGCCTCTGCAATCTCCTGTACGGCAAAAGGCGATACGGTGGTGCGAGCGCCAATCCACAAAATATCTACGCCGTGCTTTAATGCCAGCTGAACGTGTGCCTTGTTGGCCACCTCTACGGCTACGGGCAGGCCTGTAGATTGCTTGATTTCGTTCAGCCAATCCAGTGCCGGCTCGCCAATACCCTCGAAAGTACCGGGGTTTGTGCGCGGCTTCCATACACCTGCGCGGATGACATCGACCTTACCCGAACGAGCCAGCTGTGTGGCTGTCTCGATGGTCTGCTCGTATGTCTCGGCAGCGCAGGGACCTGATATGATTAACGGGCGTTTCTGCCCAAGTTTAAACTTTCCCATTTTCCTTCTCTATTTTGACCTATTGCAAAATATCTCTGATCTTATTGGCTCGATGCATAGCCTCCATCAATCCCTCGCGGTCGTCACGCTCGATCATGCGGCGCATAATCTGCAACTGATGTATATGCTCGCGCAATACGTCCAGCACGTTGTACTTATTCTCAAGGAATATAGGCGCCCAAGTCTGTGGCAGACTCTTCGCCAGGCGCACAGTGCTCTCAAAACCACCACCCGCAAGGTCAAAGATGTGCTCCTCCTCGCGCTCCTTCTCCAGTACGGTCAGTGCCAGCGCAAAGGATGTAATGTGCGATATGTGAGACACATAAGCGCAGTGCATATCCTGCTCCTCGGCCGACATATAGCGTATGGGCATGCCCAGTGCGCGATATATCTCCTCGACCTTTTCCACGGCATCCCGATCGCTACGCTCCTTCTCGCATATGACTACCGTACGCCCCTTGAAGGCATTGTGCACGGCAGCCTCGGGGCCGCTGTTCTCCGTTCCCCACATGGGGTGTGTGGCTACCAGACGACCTCTGTGGGGGTGCATCGTGGTGGCCTCGCATAGCTCCTGCTTTGTGGAGCCCATATCCATCAATATCTGGTGTGGACGTATGCGGTTCAGAATCTTCGTAGCCATCAGGGGGATGGTATCTACGGGTGTGGCGAGCACAATGAGATCGCTCTCGGCGAGAGCCTCATCGAGCGTTACGATACGCTCGACGAGTCCCATCTCCAATGCTTTCTGAGCGCTTCGCTCTGAGCGTGTGATGCCCCACACCTCATCGCAGAAACCCTTATCCTTCAGGCTCAAGGCAAACGAGCCGCCAATGAGTCCCAGACCTATGATGGTTGCTTTCATATCCTACTTGTTAAAACGAGCCTTTACACGCTCTGCAGCCTCTGCCAGTCGGCTTGCGGGCATACAGAGTGAGATACGGATGTACTGTGTACCCTCCGAACCAAAGATGCCACCAGGTGTTACGAATACGTCACACTCCTCAAGCACCTTATCCGAGAATGCGAAGCAGTCGCCCTCGAAATCCTTCGGCATAGCTGCCCATACGAACAGACCAGCCTGACCCTTAACATAGTCGCAACCAAGCGCATCCAGAAGGGCGTAGCCGTTCTTCTCGCGCTCGTAGTATGTAGCGTTCAGCTCGTCAAACCACTCGTTGCCCAGAGCCAGAGCCTCGGCAGCAGCAGCCTGTACGGGGTAGAACATACCAGAGTCCATGTTTGACTTGAAGCGCAGAATGTCGCTGATGATGTCAGCACGACCTGCCACAACACCTACACGCCAGCCGGCCATAGAGTGACCCTTACTTGTTGAGTTCATCTCGATGGCAACATCCTTTGCACCCTCGATGTTGAGGATTGAGAGCTGGAGGTTGTTACGAACAAAGCTGTAGGGGTTGTCGTGTACCAGGAGGATGTTGTGCTTGCCGGCAAATGCTACCAGCTTCTCGAACAACTCCACAGTGGGGTGTGTACCCGTAGGCATATTGGGGTAGTTCACGAACATAAGCTTCACACCGCTCAGATCCTGCTTCTCAATCTCCTCGAAGTCGGGGTAGAAGCCGTTGGCAGCGTTCAAGCGATACTCCATAACCTCACCACCTGAGAGGGTTACCGCAGCACGATAGGTGGGGTAGCCGGGGTTGGGCACCAACACCTTGTCGCCAGCATCGAGGAATGCCATGCAGATGTGCATGATACCCTCCTTCGAGCCAAGCAAGGGAAGAACCTCGGTCTTGGGGTCGAGCTCTACGTTATACCACTTTTTATACCAGTCGGCATAAGCCTTACGCAACAACTCACTACCGTTGTAGGGCTGGTAAGCGTGTACGTCAGGACGCTGAGCCTCCTTTGCCAGACGGTCGATAACGGCCTGTGCGGGGGGCATGTCGGGGCTACCGATACCAAGACTGATAATGTCGCGGCCAGCCTTGCGCAGCTCAGCTATCTCGCGGTTCTTCTTTGAAAAGTAATACTCCTTAATGCTATCCATGCGGTGCGATGGAGTGATCTCTACCTTTGCCATAATTCTTTTTGTATTAGTTATTTATTAATCCTATTTTCCGCTTTTATAAACGCCATATACGTGCATCTCGCGCGTAACCTCCTGCAATCGATTCAGGTTGTGTATGTAGTCATCCAGGCAGGCGAACTCCAGATCGATGTGGAACAGGTAGTGCCACGGCTCACTCGGTATGGGGTACGACTGCAACTTCGAGAGGTTGATGCCATACAGACAACTCAATGCCCGCAGCAGCGAACCCTCCTTGTGGTCGGTCTTGAAGTAGAGCGATGCCTTGTTGGCATCCTTGGCTATGTTGTGGTCGTAGCGTTTGAGCACCATAAAACGTGTATAGTTGTTCTTTATGGTGTTGATCTCGGGTGCTATGATCTTCAGCCCGAACATCTCTGCCGCAAGTTCGCTCGCTATGGCTGCCGTGTGGCGCAGGCCCTTCTCGGCAATATGCTTTGCGCTGAGAGCCGTATCCTCGCTCTCGATGAGTTTCCACGGATGCTCATCAAGATAGTCCACGCACTGCAGCAGAGCCATCGAGTGCGACTCCACCTCGCGAATGTCTTCCAGCTCCACATCGGGCAGTACCATCAGATTCTGCTTGATAGGCAGATAGACCTCTCCTGCCACCTGCAGATTCTCATCCTGCAGAATGCTGTAATTGGGGATAATCGAGCCTGCGATAGAGTTCTCGATGGCCATCAGTCCCATGTAGGCGTCGCCATTCTTGACGGCGGCAGCCACGGCTCGGAACGTATCGCATGGTAGAATGTCGATATAGCTACCAAAATACATATTGGCGGCGATATGGTGAAAACTACCTTCGTATCCCTGTATTGCAATCTTTTGCATCAAAAATAATAAAAAAATCCTGAACGCTTGTTCGCGGTCAGGATTATATAAACTTAATAATGAATCAACTCCATTTTAGCATACGATATCCTGACCGTTCGCACGGTAGTAGTAAAATCGCTTAAAATAAAAATGGTTCATCATGCTTACTCTTTTTTAGTGCATCCGCACTGCGAATACGACTACAAATATATCGTAAATTGACGATAAAACAAAATTCTCAGCCAATAATTATGCTAAAAATTATTCGACATACTTTATAACCTCCATATTGCGGGGCTTGGCTGCGGGCTCCTCATCGGGGTAGCCGATACCGATACAAATCAGCGGCTCATAACCCTCGCTGAAGCCCAGCGATGTGAGGTGCGATGCACCAGCCTCAGTCAAAAGGAATGTTCTCACGGGGCTTGCCATGCATACAGTGCCCAATCCCAACGACTTGGCAGCGAGCATAATATTTCCAGCCATCAAACCACAATCCACGGGGGTGTATGCTCCAGGCTTATGGCCGATGAAGATCACGGCAGGGGCGTTGCGGAAGAGATTCTTGAACGAAGGATCGTTGAACTGAGCCTCGGTAGGGGTGCCTTTGGCAGCCTCCTTTGCGGCGGCAGTTGCGCTGTTGATCCACTCCTCTGACATCACCACACGAACCTCCCACTGCTGGGCATTAATGGCGTTGGCTGCATATACGCCACACTCCAACACCTGATCAAGGAGCTCCTTGGGTACGGCCTGATCCTTGTAGGCGCGGATGCTACGGCGAGAGAGTATGGTCTCAATAACCTCATTCTTATCGTTTGCGACATTCTGCTCGGGGGCCTGTGGGGCGGTGCCACACGATACAGCCATCAGGTAGATGGCAGCGGCCATAAAAATCTTTCTCATATCTGCTTAATTTTTATATTGTTATAACTCTCTCGGATCCACTATGCCGTTCATTACGGCGTATATTGTCTGTCGTCCTATGGACTTCGAGCCGATCTTCTCGCTTAGGTTGCGACGGTGGAAGATCACCGTCGGCGTCGAGATGTTGAGCATGTCGGCTATCTCCTTGTTGATATACCCCTTGACGATGAGTGCCAGCACATCCTTTTCGCGCTGTGAGAGCAACTCTTCATCCTCCTGCTCAATGTGGGGCTCCATGCCGTGTGTTAGGTGGGCATTGCTGTGCATCATAAGGAAGGCCTTCAGGAGCTCGGGCTCGGGACGACGTATATCCACTGTGCGGGCCTCTGCCGGAAGGGCAATAGCCTCACCCTCAGTGAGGATGATGCATCGACGCAGTTGCGGTGCAAAGTAGGGCATATTGTCCATGAGTACCTGTGCCGCTACAAAGTAATGGATAATCATCGTGGGACTATCCTCCTCCATCTGCTGCACAGAATTGTATGTGGCAATCTCCACATCGCGGAACATGCCCACGAAGGGTGCGATATCCATAAGGATAGTTCGCATAGCCATGCAGCATAGCGAGTTAGGATGTATTACAACTATTTTTGGTTTAGCGCTCATACGACAAAGATAGTATATTCTCGTAAAAAACAAAACTATAATTTATTATAGTTGATGCGCCTTACGCAATATTATACCTTTGTGCCGTTATTTGAAGAACTATAATATGAAGAGACTTTTTACAATTGTAGCCCTTGTGGCTGCTCTTTTTTCTTATGATGCAGCTCGAGCCGAAGGAGATGAGCTTATCGTTCCCGACAGTGTAGTTGATCGTCACCTCTCCATTGACGAGGTGGGCGTTGTCGTACGTCAGCCCAAGCAGCACTTTGGCCTAAAGTCGCAGCCAATATCATCGAGCGTTATCAGCTCGTCGATGCTCGAGCGTGAGCATGTGCTCTCGATCAAGGATCTGTCATCTATCGTGCCTAACTTCTATCAGCCCGACTACGGCTCGAAGATGACCTCTTCGATCTATGTGCGTGGTTTTGGTGCACGTATCGACCAGCCTATCATCGGCCTTACCGTAGATGGCGTGCCCTTCCTTAACAAGAACAACTACGACTTCGATATGCTCGACGTTGCTCGCGTGGAGCTGTTGCGTGGCCCACAGAGTACGCTCTATGGCCGAAATACGATGGGTGGCCAGATGAATGTATATACTCTCTCGCCGATGAACTATCAGGGTGTAAGAGCCACCGTAGAGTATAGCTCGGGTATGTCTACCCGTGCCAAGGCATCGTACTATGGCCGCAGCCGAAATGGTAAGTTCGGCTACTCGGTAGGTGCATATCACAACCGTGTGGATGAGGGCTTCTTCGACAATGCCTACGATGGCCGCGATGTGGATTGGGGTCAGAGCAGTGGTGGCCGTGTGCGCCTTGTGGGTGATCTGGGCCGTGGCTGGGAGTTGGACAACTCTGCTTCGTTCAGATATGACTATGAGGGTGGCTATGCCTACAAGCTCTATGATATGGAGAAGGATATATTGCACGATGTAAACTATAATGATCCCAGCACCTATATGCGTTACTCGTTCAGCGATGGACTTGTTCTCTCGCACGCAGGTGAAAAGGTCAATTTCTCGGCAACCACATCGTATCAGTTTATGCACGACCGTATGCGCATGGATCAGGACTACACCCCCTTGTCATACTTCACTCTGATGCAGGAGCAGCACGAGCACGCCTTCACTGAGGATATCGTGCTCCGCTCGAACGATAAGTCACGTCGTTGGCAGTGGATCACGGGTGCTTATGGCTTCTATAAGAAGATTGATATGTCGGCGCCGGTGAGCCTTCTCAGTGATGGTATCAGCGAGCTTATCCTGGGCAATATGCCTGCACAGATTAAGCGTTTCCTTGACATTGATCCCTTTACCATCAACAGCAATTTCGATATTCCGACCTATGGTCTTGCGCTTTATCATGAGTCATCGCTGCGTGCCGGCGAGCGCTGGCGCTTTACTGCGGGATTGCGTCTGGACTATGAGAATACGAAGATGTCATATGACAACATGTCCGCGCTTAACTATAAGTTCGA
Organism: Alistipes sp.; assembly: GCA_017628595.1. Taxonomy (GTDB): domain Bacteria; phylum Bacteroidota; class Bacteroidia; order Bacteroidales; family Rikenellaceae; genus Alistipes. The sequence continues at coordinate 188 of JAGBYV010000011.1, read as the reverse complement.
TATGACGGCTATGAGCCCCCATATCCCCGTGCTGAATCGTACGGTAGAGGTGCCATTCTCGGGCGAGGAGAAACTCGATTATCTGGAGCTTCTGCCTAAGTTTGCCGTTAACTATACGACGGGTGTAGGTGATCTGTATGCCACCGTAACACGTGGTTATAAGGCTGGAGGCTTCAATACACAGATCT
>JAGBYV010000115.1 GCA_017628595.1 Alistipes sp. | reverse complement strand
TCGCTTATACTGCGAATCGATGCGCTTTACAAATGATGCAACCTTTGAATTGACCGAGGTAAAGTAGTACGACATCAGGCCACAACACGCTCCGAGCAGGATGTATAGCGGAATCTGCCTGATCACAAAGACATCAGCCTCACTCAGATTGATTGCAAAAATAGGATCAAAACCTCTGAAAATAAGCGCCGTAGTGGTTGCCGTAACAGATGCGAGAATAAGCGGAAAGACCGATGCGGAGGTAATATCGAGCATAAGGATCTCCAGCACGAATACCACTCCCGTAATCGGAGCCTTGAAAATCGCAGCCACGGCAGCTCCCACACCACAGCACAAGAGTAGCGTGAGTTGCTTGTAATTCAATCTCGCTATTTTGCCCACATTGGAGCCAATAGCGGCACCCGTAAGCACAATGGGGGCCTCAGGTCCCACCGAACCACCAAAGCCAATGGTTGTTGCACCGCCCACGATTGATGACCAGCAATTATGGCTGGCAATACGCGAGTCACGGCGCGCCATCGCGTAGAGTACACGCGTAACACCCTCAGAAATCTCGTCACGCACAATGTACTTGACAAACAACGTCGCCAGGATGATACCAAGGGCTGGGTAAACCAGCAAGAGAGCCTGCGCCCGATCCGATGGGAACCAAGCCACAAGCGCCTCCTTAACACCATGCAACAGCATCTCAAACAGACACGTACCCAAGCCAGCCAGCAGACCCACCGTAATAGCAAGTACGGCCAGCATCTGTCGCTCGCTCAGGCGATTGCTCAGGCGAAGAATAACATCACGCAGTCGAGATAATATCGTTATCCTTAGATTATTAAACATATACCCTTCCCTTTGATGGGATATAGAAACAATTACTTACCAGCCTTGTACATCTCCGACTGCTGACGGATCAACTCCTTATCATCGAAGTAGTTAATCTTCATCGAGTTGCGAACCATATTCAAAGTCTCAGCAGCCTCCTCACGGGCTACCTTGCAACCCTTCTGCAGAATCTCATATACACCCTCAATATCCTGCTCGTACTCCTTACGGCGTGCACGGATAGGCTCCAGCATCTGCTGCAGTACGGCATAGAGGAACTTCTTTACCTTCACGTCACCCAGGCCGCCACGCTGATAGTGAGCCTTCAACTCATCCAGACACGCATAGTCGGGCAGGAACTCAGCAAAATGATCAGTGCATGAGAAGGCATCCAGATAAGTAAATACGCAGTTACCCTCGATCTGACCTGGATCCTCAATGCGGATGTGGTTGGGATCGGTGTACATTGACATTACCTTCTTGCGCAAATCCTCAGGTGTATCAGACAGATAGATGCAGTTGCCGAGCGACTTCGACATCTTGGCCTTGCCATCAGTACCTGGCAGACGCAGACATGCAGAGTTTGAAGGCAACAGGATCTCGGGCTCAACCAAAGTCTCTCCATACACTGAGTTGAACTTATGCACGATCTCGCGAGTCTGCTCAATCATAGGCTCCTGATCCACACCCGCGGGCACGGTCGTAGCACGGAATGCCGTGATATCCGATGCCTGCGAAATAGGATAGGTGTAGAAACCTACAGGAATTGACTTGCCAAACTCGCGCATAACGATCTCGGTCTTTACGGTCGGGTTACGCTCCAGACGAGCAACAGTCACAAGGTTCATATAGTAGAACGCCAACTCTGTCAGCTCGGGAACCATGCTCTGAATGAAGATGGTAGAC
>JAGBYV010000114.1 GCA_017628595.1 Alistipes sp. | reverse complement strand
CTCGCCCTTGATAACAATCTCCCCCTTAACGCCTACGGGCATCTCGCGACCCTCATCGTCGAGGATCTTGAGCTCCAGAGGCTGGATAACCTTACCCGAAGAGCCGAAGCGGTGACGACCAGCACCGAGCGAGTTTGCCGAGATGATGGGAGTAGCCTCCGAGAGACCATAACCCTGCAACATAGGCATACCCACGGCGTAGAAGAAGCGTTGCAACTCTGAATCCAGAAGCGCACCACCGCCCACGAAGAACTTGATGTTGCCACCAAATCCCTGGCGTACCTTCTCAAAGAGAATCTTATCGAAGAGAGCAACCAGCGGCTTAAGGATAAAGCGCCAGCCCTTGCCCTTATTAAGGCCATCCTGATTATACTCGTAGGCAACCTTCAGAGCGAACTTGAACAGACGCTCCACCTTGGGGCCCTGCTTCTTGATCGATGTCTCGATCGACTTGCGGAAGTTCTTGGCCAAGGCGGGTACCGACAACAGAACGTGAGGCTTCACCTCCTTGATGTTCAGAGGCACATTCTTCAGTGTCTCCATCGGAGTGCGACCCACCTGCGTGGTAGCAACCGAAGCACCACAAGCCACCATGATATAGAAACCTGCTACGTGTGCAAAGCAGTGGTCAAGCGGCAGGATGATGAACATCGTATAGTCCGACGGGATTGAGATACGCGTAAGAGCCTGCTCGACGTTGGCCGTATAGTTGCGGTGAGTAAGGATTACACCCTTGGGGTCGGCCGTTGTACCTGATGTGTAGGTGATTGTAGCGTAGTCGTCGTTCTGAATAGCCTGACCGATAGCCAAAAACTCAGCCTCGTGCTCCTTCAAATACTCTGCACCACGGGCAGCCACCTCAGAGAGGAACAACTCGCCATCCTGCAACTCCACGTCGCAGTCGAAGACGATAACGTGCTCGATAAGGGGCAACTGCTCACGAATCTTGCGGAACTTGGGCAGCTGGTTGCGTGACACAAATACAGCCACTACGTCGGCATGACGCAGACGGAACAAAAGGTCGTTAGCCTCCTCTAATTTGATTGACAGGGGCACACTGATAGCGCCAGCATAGAGCAATCCGAGCTCCGAGAGGATCCAGTTGTTGCAACCCTCGGCAAGGATCGAGACAGTCTGCTTGGGTTTGATGCCCAGCGAAGCAAGACCTGCACCAATCTTCAACGCCTCAACTTTACACTCCTTGTAGGTTGTGGGGCGGAACTCACCATCATGTTTCTCAAGCAGGAATGTACGCTCGCCAAACTTGGCAACCGACTGCTCGAAAAGGTCGATAATTGTTTTCTTCATATAGTGTTTTAGGTTATTTGTTTAATCCATCTTAAGCACCGCGAGGAATGCCGACTGGGGCACCTGCACCTGACCTACCTGACGCATACGCTTCTTACCGGCCTTCTGCTTTTCGAGCAGCTTACGCTTACGCGAGATATCACCTCCGTAGCACTTCGCGGTAACATCCTTACGCACGGCCTTGACGGTCTCACGAGCGATAATCTTGGCACCGATAGCCGCCTGGATAGCGATATCGAACTGCTGGCGGGGAATAAGTTCCTTTAGCTTCTCACACATCTTGCGGCCAAAGTCATACGAGTGGTCGGCATAGATAAGTGATGAGAGGGCATCCACAGGCTCACCATTGAGGAGGATATCCAACTTGGCGAGCTTCGAGGGTTTGTAGCCCGTGCGGTGGTAGTCGAACGAGGCGTAGCCCTTGGAGATGCTCTTGAGCTTATCGTAGAAGTCGAAGACGATCTCCGACAGAGGCATATCGAAGTTGACCTCCACACGATCCTGCGTAATGAAGTTCTGATTCTTCATCACACCACGCTTGTCGATACAGAGCTTGATCACAGCACCCAAGAAGTCGGCCTTGGTGATGATCTGTGCGTTGATATATGGCTCCTCGATGGTAGAGATCTTCGTAACTTCGGGCAGTCCCGAGGGGTTGTGTACTTCGAGCTCATCACCCGAGGTGGTGGTGATGCGGTATGATACGTTGGGTACGGTGGTGATAACATCCATATCGAACTCACGATACAGACGCTCCTGAATGATCTCCATATGCAGCAGGCCTAAGAATCCGCAACGGAAACCGAAACCCAATGCAAGCGATGACTCAGGCTCGAAGGTAAGTGAGGCGTCGTTGAGCTGCAGCTTCTCGAGCGAAGCACGCAGATCCTCATACTGGTCGGCCTCGACTGGATATACACCCGCAAAGACCATAGGCTTCACATCCTCGAAGCCGGCGATAGACTCCTTGCAGGGGGCTGCCATATGGGTGATGGTATCACCTACCTTCACATCCTTGGCATTCTTGATTCCCGAGCAGATGTAGCCTACGTCGCCCGAGCGGATCTCCGAGCGGGGTGACATCTTAAGGCGCAATACACCCACCTCGTCGGCATCGTAGTCGTTGCCCGTATTGAAGAACTTCACGTGGTCGCCCTTGCGGATGGTGCCGTTGAAGACACGGAAGTAGGCGATAATACCACGGAAGGGGTTGAACACAGAGTCGAAAATCAGCGCCTGCAGCGGAGCATCGTCGTCGCCCTCGGGGGCAGGAATACGCTCCACGATAGCCTCCAGCACATCATCTACACCCTGACCCGTCTTACCCGACGCCAGGAGGATATCCTCATCCTTGCAGCCGATAAGGTCGATAATCTGATCCTTCACCTCGTCGATCATGGCTGACTCGACGTCAATCTTATTCAGTACGGGGATGATCTCCAGGTCGTTGCCGATGGCAAGGTAGAGGTTTGAGATGGTCTGCGCCTGAATACCCTGCGTGGCATCCACCACCAGAAGGGCACCCTCGCACGATGCGATGGCACGCGACACCTCGTAAGAGAAATCGACGTGTCCCGGGGTGTCGATAAGGTTGAGAACGTAGGTCTCGCCATTGCGAGCCTTATACTCCATCTGAATGGCGTGGCTCTTGATGGTAATACCCTTCTCACGCTCAAGATCCATGTCGTCCAACACCTGCGACTGCATCTCGCGCTGAGCGACGGTGTTGGTGAACTCAAGCAGACGGTCGGCCAGGGTAGATTTACCGTGGTCGATATGGGCTATAATGCAAAAATTTCGAATCTTCTTCATATATATAACGTATATCCGCGCAAAGATACTCAATTAAATGAAATTTACAAAATTGAGTCAGCATAGAACACATATGCGCTCACGTTACCTTGTACCCAGCCACAGGAAGACCATACCCACAAGGATAAAGATAAGATCGATAGCCTTCGAGCGGAGGTTCTTCTCGCCAAAGAGTACCGCTCCACAAGCGAACGACACCACCACCGACGAGCGGCGCACCATCGACACCACAGCCACCATAGAGTCCCCCTCGGCAAGTGCCACAAAGTAAGCCATGTCGGCTATGGTCAGGAATATGGTAATCAGCGGTATAGCCCATCGCCACTCAAAGCGGGGCAGCGCCCCACGCAGCCACATTGCCGTAACCACTACGGCCATCATCACGGCCTGATACAGAGAAAACCAACTCTGCACAAACATAGCGTCAATCTCACGCAACAGGTAGCGGTCATACAGACCACTCGTGGCACCCAGCAGGGCGGCAGCGGCAACGTAGAGGATATAGCGGTTACGCACGAAGTCGATACCCTCCTGCCGTCCCGCACGGCTCAACAGAAGTATAGATACAAACGCCAGCGACACACCCACCCATTGCAGGGCGTTGAGTCGTTCGCCAAAGATTATGAGTGCACCCAGCAATACGATTACGGGACGTGTGGCGTTGATAGGGCCTACGATAGTGATTGGCAGATGTTTAATACCCACATAGCCAAAGCCCCACGATGAGAGTGTTATGCAGGCTTTGAGCATCACCTTGAGGTGTGCATCCAGGCTTTGTGCGCCATAGTCGAACATAGTGCCTGAGAACCACTCGGCACCCGTGAGCGAAGAGATGATGACGGGCGAGAAGAGTAGTGTCGAGAGGGCTGTGTTGAGCAGCAGAACCACGGCCACAGCATTATCCGCCACGGCGCGTTTCTTCGCTACGTCGTACAGGCCCAGGAATAAGGCCGAGACAAATGCTAAACTAAGCCACATCGTTCTATGCCAATAACATACCTATGATTACCAGCACCGCCAGCGTCAGCGATGCCAAGCCGTTGAGCGTGCCGAAGGCTATGCCTATATGTCGGGTTCGGGTGGGGGTTACGAGCACGTGCTCCAGCGTCAGTATCGCGGCAAAGACCGCCACACCTGCCCACGTCCAGACGCTCTGCGGTAGGAACGTAGCAAACCATACGAGCGACGCCACAGCCACGCAGTGCAGCGCAATGCTTATCAGGAGCGATGTGCTGGGCGAGAAGCGTGCCGGTATAGAGTGCAGACCCGCCTTGCGGTCGAAGTCGGCATCCTGCAGGGCGTAGATTATGTCGAAGCCTGCAGTCCACGTCAACACGACGAGCGAGAGGATGCAAGCCTCCAGCGAGAAGCCTCCCGTAACGGCTATGTAGGCACCCACGGGGGCGATGCCGAGCGCCAGACCGAGCACCATGTGCGCCATCGAGGTGAATCGTTTACAGAGGCTATATACCATCACTACGGCCAGCGCCACGGGCGAGAGCCAAGCCGTAAGGGTATTGATGGTCGAGGCGGTAAGGATAAAGAGCAGGGCATTGATTATAACGAAGATAAGCGCTGCGCGGGGCTTCACCACACCGGCGGGAATCTCACGGTCGGCCGTGCGGGGGTTCTGCGCATCGATGTCGCGGTCGGCCCAGCGGTTGAAACCCATAGCCACATTGCGGGCAAAGACCATACACAGGATCACCTGCACCAGCAGCGTAAGCCACCACCAGGGGTTCGACTGCTGAGCCGCAGGGGCGCTCCACAGCGCATAGGTGAACGACAACATAGCAAAGGGCATGGCGAAGATGGTATG
>JAGBYV010000113.1 GCA_017628595.1 Alistipes sp. | reverse complement strand
CCGAGCTGCTTGTCAAACTTCTTATCCATCACGCAGAAGATAGTGTAGCACAATACGCCGATAAGCAACAGTGCTGTACAGAATGCTACGGGGCGAACTACCGATGGGTCAGCACCACCAATACCGGCCACGCGGGGTGAAATGGTGAAAATGAAGAATACACCAACTCGGGCGAGAGCCATCTCCAAGCCCATAGCCAAGGCCATCTCCTTACCCTCGAACCACTTTGCCATAGCCTTCGATGCGGTGATACCAGCCATCTCGCAACCACAACCAAAGATCATAAAACCAAGCGATGCGAGCTTCGCGCTACCAGGCATAGCCACCCACCAAGAGTTGAGCCAAGCCTCGAAGCCAGAGCCGATGAAGGCGTCGCTGATGGCGTAGTACTTAATGCAGGCACCAGCGAACATAATAAGTGCCGAAAGCTCACCAGTAAAGCGGAGGCCCATCTTGTCGAGGATGATACCAGCGACGATCAGAAAGCCCCATACGTTGAGCAGATACTCCGAGCCGGCATAGGTGCCAAATACATCAGATGTCCAGCCGCGCTGTACCTGAATAAGCTCCTTCAAGGGTGAGATCACATCCACGAACATGTGAGCAAAGAGCATCATCAGTGCAATAAGCAACATCGCGCTCCAACGTGCCCACGCGTGGTCGTTAAGATTTTTGCGAATAGTTTCTGTCATAATTTTTTTATTTAGGTTTTTATTGAATTTTTGTCGAGTGTATTCTTAGTCGTTTGCGCCTTTTGTTGCTACTCATCCGATGAGGTGTAGTAACGCAGCGCCTCGTAGGCGTTCTCTATACCCAGCTCGCCAGCCTTCGACAAATCGAGACATCCCTTGCGGGTATCCTTCATAAATATCTGCACCAGGCCACGGTTGTAGTAGGCCTCGCCAAACGAGGGGTTGAGCTCGATGGCCTTCGAGTAGTCGTCGTAAGCCTCGGGCAACATGTTTGATATGGCGTAGAGGTTGGCGCGGTTGTAGTAGCTATACGCAAAGTCGGGGTAGAGCTTGATGGCCTTGTTAATATCCTCTATGGCATCGTCGTAGTTATATGTGCGTGAGCCACTGTTGCGCAGACGATTGGCGGGATCCGAATCGATGGTGATGCGCTGGTAAGAGTTGTCGATCGACGATATGAAGTCGATCATCTCGGCACGTGTGGTCGAACGGTTCAGGTAAAGGAACGGGTTTGACGGGTTGGCCGATATGGCTGACGTAAAGGTGTTTACGGCGTTGGTGTACTGGCGTATGAGCGACTGCGTCACACCTCGCTCGAAGAGCATCTCCCAGGTGGGCTCCTGCTGCAGCATCTTCTGCGCCAGCTCGCGATCCATCATAATGAGTGAGTCGGGATCGATGTTGCTCTGTCGGCGTGAGAGTGCAAGGCGCTCATTGCCGATGCGTCCCTTGAAGTCCTCCACGCGCTGTGCGTGGTAGAGCATGCTGTTGGCCGTTGAGGCCGAGTCGGCATACATAAGCGTAAACTTAAAGAGCGGTATAAGGCGTGTGCCGGCATCCTGCGTAGCGTTGTTGTCGGTTATGCTCTCGAAGGTGCTGCCCGTAAGTTTTGCGTCGAACGAGAGCAACTTGTCGAACTTCTGTGTGGTGTCGGCATATATCGAGTATGTCGAATCGCTCAGACGCGACTTGTAGTCCGAGATCTTCTTCTCGGCCGTATCGCGGTCGGCGCGGGCACCCTTCGGATCACCCATCATAGCACGCAGGTAGCTACGGTTAAGGTAGGCATTGGCGAAGTCAGGGTAGAGTTTGATGGCCTGCGTATAGTCGTCGATAGCCTTCTTTATCTCGCCCACCTGCGAGTAGACTCCTGCACGGTTGTAATATACCAGCACGTTGTTGGGCGAGTACTGCGCCACGCGGTCGTAATCCTCCAGAGCGCGGTTGTAGTCGCCAATCTGCGAGCGCACGATGGCTCGGTTGAAGTATGTGAGCGAATTTGTGGAGTCGAGCTCGATGACACGGTCGAAGTCGCCCAGTGCAAGCATCGGACGATTGGTGTCGGAATATACCAGCGCACGGTTGAAGTACGATAGCAGATATGTCGAGTCGTGATGAATAGCCGTGTCGAAATCCTTCTCGGCCTCGTCGAAACGCTTCTGCTGCATGTAGAGAATGCCTCGGCGGTTGTAGCCGTTGGGATCCTCGCGGTTGGTGCGGATGGCGGTGTTGTAGTTCTCGTAGGCCTTGAGCGTATCCTTTAACTGCAGGTAACATATGCCTCGGTTGATATAGGCGTCGGCAACCTTCTTCTCCTGACGGATGAACATATTGAAATCCTCGATAGCCTCCTCGTATTGCTCGTTCAGCAGACGCGTAACACCTCGGCTGTAGTATGGGCCCGGAAGGTCGGGACGTAGTTCGATGGCCTCGTGGAAGTCGTTCAGCGCATCGTCGTAGTTACCCAGACGTGAGCGTGTGATGGCGCGGGAGTTATAGGCGTTGGTGAATACGGGGTTGTGCTCGATGGCCAGCGTAAAGTCGGTGTCGGCACCCAGCAAATCGTCCAGATTGTACTTGGCAATACCGCGCAGGAAGTAACCCTCGTATGCCTCCGCATCGAAGCGCAGCAGCGAGTTGAGAATACGAATCGCCTCGGGATAGTTGTTGCGCAGCATGAATTGGCGGCCCATCCAGAAAAAATACTCCCTGTTGTACTGTGTCGATGCTGAGAAGGCCCATAGTACAACAGCCAAAGTGAGAAGAGTTCGTATTATTGTTTTACGCATTGCGTGGATTTTCTTTTTTAACGGCTTGTATTAGTTGTTTATTGCTGATCGTAACCAAAGCGGCGCAGCTGTCGCTCGTTGTTGCGCCAATCCTCCTGCACCTTGACAAAGAGCTGCAGGAAAACCTTCTTCTGCAGGAATCGCTCCATATCCTCGCGAGCCTGCTTGCCTACACGCTTCAGACGCTCACCCTTATGGCCGATTACGATGCCCTTCTGCGACTGGCGTGATACGTAGATCGTAGCCGATATGCGGTCGATCGTGGGCTCCTCCTTGTAGGTGTCGATCTCGATCTCGCAGCAGTAGGGTATCTCCTTCTCGTAGTTAAGCAGAATCTTCTCGCGGATGATCTCCGATGCAAAGAAGCGCAGAGTCTTGTCCGTGAGAGTATCCTTCGGATAGAAAGCCTCACCCTCGGGCAGACGTTCAAGGATGGCGTTCAGCACGCCCGTCATACCTATCTGCTCCTTGGCCGAGCAGGGGATGATCACCGCCCCAGGGATCTTTGCCTGCCACTGCTCCACAAGCGCCTCAAGTGCTGCTGGGGTGGTAAGGTCGATTTTGTTGATAACGACGATGGTGGGAATACCGCTGTGGTTCACTCGCTCGATAACGGAGTCCGAGCGGTCGCTCTGCTCGACGGTGTCGGTGACGTAGAGAATAACGTCGGCATCATCCACCGCACCGTGCACGAAGTTCATCATCGACTCCTGCAGCTTGTATGCGGGCTTCAGAATACCCGGCGTGTCGGAATAGACAATCTGGAAGTCGTCGCCATTGACGATTCCCATAATGCGGTGGCGTGTGGTCTGCGCCTTTGATGTGATGATCGACAGACGCTCGCCCACGAGGGCGTTCATCAACGTTGATTTACCCACGTTGGGGCTGCCTATGATGTTTACAAATCCTGCTTTGTGCATTGTTCTGGTCTAAAAGTGTTACAAAGTACAAAGATAGCCATAAAAAAAGACCCATACAAATGTATGGGTCAAAACTTTCTTTCTGCTCATCGCTATTATTGCCAGATGGTGTCCGTTTTGTCGGCAACCTTCGTAAGGACGATTACCATACCGTCGGGGGAGCTTAGATGCATCGTGGCGTAGGAACCATTGCTGATGATGCGACCCGTAAACGTCGGCATATCGGCCTGCTTGGGCATGAGCGTCAGACTGGGACTGTTGTATGTGTAGTTGTAATTTGCCTGAGTGTTAATCTCCTGCTTGCCGTTGATGAGGATGTTGTAAGCAGCCTCGCCCGTTGACAAGAAGTGGATCTGAGTCTGCTCGCCCTGCTCGTTTGCGACACTGACCCATACGCTGTCGTCGAGTGAGCGGGGAATATCCGACTCTTTATCGTCGTTGCAGGCCGTGAATGTTGAAAGGGTGAGAATTGCAGCCATGAAAATAAATAGTTGTTTCATAATGCGCGAATGTTTTTTAGTTTGAGGATTTTGTTTGTTGTGTACACATCTATAAAACGTAGTGATACGGGAATTAGTGCTTGGGAAATGCGGCTGCCGAGCATTTTGCTACATTTTGACCAATAATATTTTGTGTGGTCACCCCTCCCCGCGAAAAGTAGACTTTTTGACCAGAAAATTTTACTACTTTTTCTCTTTTCTGCCACCGCCAAATACAACGCCGAGCGAGATGAAGGGGTGTATTGACGAGAAATTGTAGGTGTTGGCATAGAGCGTCAGGCGCACGTGCTGGAATAGTTCGATGCCTGCACGTGGCATAATGAGAAGACGCGTTGCATCCTCACCTGTTGCAATGCCACCATACGAAGAATCTACATCCACATCTCGCGATACGTGCCCAAAACCGACACCTCCGCCGACAAAAAAGAGAATATCCTTGTCGGGACGAACGAAGTTGTAGTCCGAGACAATGCTCGCCTGCGGGCCGTAGAAATCCATGCTTGCACGTGGGCCTATATCCCAGCGCGGAGAGATGTTGTTGCGAACCTCAATGGCAAAGGCTATGCCATCGCCCAGACCTATGCTGGGTTCCACTTCAATGCGTCGCACCCTGATATCATCTTGAGCAAATGTGAGTGTGGCGGAAAAAAGCAGCGCGAAAAGGAGCAAAAGTCGTTTCATAATTGTAGTAGCTAAGGTTATGGTTACAAATATAGGAAAT
>JAGBYV010000112.1 GCA_017628595.1 Alistipes sp. | reverse complement strand
CGGTGGATAAGATGCTCGCCGAAGGTAAAATTTCGGCCTCTATAAGCGGTAAACTCATAATTATTGAGTAACTTTGCCACTCAATATTATTGGGCATAATGACTTTTCAACCTACCATAAGCAACGAGCAGACAGCCGAGTTACCCTCGGCTCGTTTCGACGGGCAGATATTAATCGTCGATCGCGAGGAGCAGATTGAAAAGGTGTGTCGTGACCTGGCTGCGCAGCCTATCATCGGTTTCGACACCGAGACCCGCCCATCGTTCAAGGCAGGCGTAACAAACAAAGTAGCCCTTCTGCAGCTATCGACCCCCGAACGGTGCTATCTGATACGTCTATGCCGCACAAAGTTGCACAATGCCCTGCTTAAGATTCTGAGCAATCCCAACATCATAAAGATCGGGGCCGACGTGCTGGGGGATCTCAGATCGCTACACGCCTTGCGCCACTTCCACGAGCGGGGATTCATCGACCTGCAGCAGATCGCGCCAGCATGGGGCATTGAGGAGAAGAGCCTGCGCAAGATGTCGGCCATAGTGTTGGGACAGAGAGTATCGAAGGCACAGCGGCTCAGCAACTGGGAGGCATCGTCGCTCACGCCACAGCAGCAACTTTATGCCGCTACGGATGCGTGGGTATGCATCAAGATATACGAGAAGTTACTCTCGACCGAGCCTCTGACCGAACCAAAAATAGAAGAGGTGACAAGCGAGCAGAACAGCTCAAAGAGAAGTGATCAGGCGCAGAAAAGCGATGCACGTCGTCGCCGACCACGCCGCCGTAACCCTAAAGTAAAAATAGAAAAGCAACAAGAATATGAGAGCAGAGATTTATCTTCGTCGAGGTAAGGAGGAGTCGCTCCTGCGTCGCCACCCCTGGATCTTCTCGGGCGCCATCGAGCGAGTAAAGAGCGAGGGCGAACTTCGCGAAGGAGAGATTGTTGATGTATTTACCCGTTCGGGCGACTTTATCGCCCGCGGCCACTACCAGATTGGCTCTATCGCCGTGCGCGTGCTTACATTCGAGGAGCAGGAGCTGATCGACCAGCAGTGGTGGAACAAGCGTATCGCCATCGCTTACGACGTGCGTCGTGCGCTTGACCTTACCGACAACGAGCAGACAACATGCTACCGTCTGGTACATGGTGAGGGCGACTCTCTGCCTGGACTTGTAATTGATATATACGGAACAACAGCCGTTGTGCAGTGCCATTCGGTTGGCATGTACCTTTCACGCATGGCCATCGCCGACGCCTTGCGCGAGGTGTATGGTGATCGCCTCACTGCCATATATGACAAGAGCTCGCAGACCGTACCCTTCAAGGCTGGACTCAATGCCGTTGATGGTTATCTGTGGGGCCACGCCGCAAGCAAGAGTAACATCGTAGAGGAGAATGGCGAGAAGTTTTTAGTTAACTGGGAGGAGGGACAGAAGACCGGCTTCTTCCTTGATCAGCGCCGCAACCGCGAGCTTGTTCGCCACTATGCCAAGGGACGCACCGTGCTCAACACGTTCTGCTACACGGGAGGTTTCTCTGTCTATGCCGCATCGGGTGGTGCCGTAGAGGTATGCTCGGTGGATGCATCGGAGCGTGCCGTACATCTGGCCGATGAGAATATGCGCCTAAACTTTGGCGAGGAGTATCCGCACGAGGCTGTAGCAGCCGATGCGGTGGAGTACCTTAAGCATATCGGAGGCAAGTACGACCTTATCATCCTCGATCCGCCCGCATTCGCCAAGCATCACAAGGTGCTCGGCAACGCATTGCAGGGATATAAGCGCATCAATGCCCGTGCACTCTCGCAGATTAAGAGCGGAGGAATACTCTTCACCTTCTCTTGTTCGCAGGCCGTAAGCAAGGAGTTGTTCCGCACAACAGTCTTCTCGGCAGCGGCTATTGCAGGTCGCAAGGTGCGTATCCTGCACCAGCTCACACAGCCTGCCGACCACCCCATCAACATCTACCATCCCGAGGGTGAGTATCTCAAGGGCTTGGTGCTATACGTAGAGTAAACCATCACATAACATAGCAAAAGGCTGTCCCGAAGGACAGCCTTTTCTATTTTCAAAAATTGTATAATAATAGGAATTTCAAGGCTTGCGAAGATTTCAAAAGCGGAGCATACTCAAAAGTATGTGAGCATTTTGAAATCAAGCGTAACGCAGAAATTACATTATTAGACAGTTTTTAGCGGATACGCTCCTTATACTCGCGAGTACGGCTATCAACGCGGATCTTATCGCCTGTGTTAACAAACAAGGGAACCTTAACGGTTGCACCTGTGTTTACAGTTGCGGGCTTCAAAGAAGATGTTGAAGCGGTGTCACCCTTGATACCGGGCTCAGTGTAGGTAACCTCCATATCGAGTACGGGAGGAAGCTCAGCTGAAAGAACAGCCTCACGCTCGGTGTGGAACATAACCTCAACGATCTGGCCATCTGCCATAAGATCGTAGTTGTCGATAAGGTTCTTGTCGATG
>JAGBYV010000111.1 GCA_017628595.1 Alistipes sp. | reverse complement strand
TCGCCCGTATGCACGAATCACTATCTTGCGTCTGGTGATAGACAGGTCCAGATGGGTAACTCCTATGAGCGTTATGATGCGTTGTGCTCTATGCTTGATGCCGATAAGATGATGAGTGTTGAACAGTCTATGGCCTCTATTCGTCGTGTGGCTAATCGCTCAACCCGCTGGACGGTTGTCTTTGATATCCAATCATTGCAGGCTACATATCTCCAACGAGGGGAGTTCTTTGTTACATCATTACAAAAATAAAAGGTGCTCAATCGAAGTTGAACACCATGTAATCTATTCCATCTCAAATATCGAGAACTGCACACTGCCATAGCTGCGCAGTGCCGAGAAGTAGGGGTGCGATGAGTAATCCTTACCCTTCGAATGCTCGAAGATCAGTATGCCGCCCTGGCGCAGCAGGCCACGCTCGAACACGAGCTTGATAACCTCGTCGCTGCCCTCCAGGTCGTAGGGTGCATCCGAAAAGATCAGATCGTACTGCTTGGCGCAACTCTTCAGGTAGAGAAATACGTTTGCCTTGACGGGGTGCAGCGCCGTGAAGCCGAACTCGCGTGCCGTCTGGCGGATGAAGTTGTAGTGTACGGCATTGATCTCAACCGACGTCACGGATTGTGCACCGCGCGAGGCGAACTCATAGCTTATCGAACCTGTGCCGGCAAAGAGGTCGAGTACCTCCAGCTCCTCGAAGTCGAGGCGGTTGCCCAGCACGTTGAAGAGGTTCTCCTTCGCGAAGTCGGTCGTAGGGCGTGCTCGTAGATTCTTGGGCGGTGTGATGTTGCGGCCACCGCATCGGCCACTGATAATTCTCATTGTATATATAAATATAGGTATAAAAAGAGCCCGTCCTTGTGGGACGGACTCTGTATTAAGCGAGGTGGGGATTACTCCCAGTTACCTGCCTCGTTGTTTGAACCCTCCATTGAACCGAACTTCAAACCTGCGTATGCGTTGAAGTTGTTTACACGGTCGTCGATGAGGTTGATGATGTTCTGACGATACTCAACAGTGTCGAGGTACATCTTGTAAGGTGCACGGCACTCTACAACGGGAACCTTAACATTACCTGCGTTTACGTGAGCTGCCTCCAGGATGAACTCAACCTTGTTGTCGGTGTGGGGGATGTAACGCAAGTTCTGGATATCCTCCTTAGTGAGCTTGCGGGGGTTGAAGATGGTATCAACTACAGCGATGTTGTAAGTCTCAACGTTCTTCTTACCCTGCTTCTTAAGCTGAGCCATAGCAACAGAGTCATCCTCGTCAACCAACTTACGCTCCATAGTGAGCGAGTCGTTCAAGATAAAGTTAATGAGTGAATCGAAGTCGCCGGTGAACTGCTGGTACTTGCTCTTGTAAGCACGCTGTGCAGCACGAATGTCCTTCAACTTAACGATTACCTCAGCATTACGCTCCTCCAACTGCTGCTCGAAGCTCAGGGGAGTGTAGATAAGATTTGCAACCACATAAACCAATCCGATGATTGCCAGACCAAGAATAAATTGTATTCCCTTTTTCATTTTTTAGTTATTTGTTATTAAGTTTGTATTCAAAATAAAGGCAATAATTCGCAAGTCCAATGCTTAACACTTATATCGCTCGCCAAATTTACGAAAAAATCTCTTTCGAAACAACTTTTAGTCAGAAAAAAGTTGTAGAAATGTTGTCTGACTACCTTTCGGAGCCAAAAACCGAGCAAATTTTCGTTTTGAACGGCTACGCAGGCACCGGAAAGACCACATTGCTGGCTGCCGTAGTGGAGGTGCTGGGTGCCATGCAGGTGCCCACCGTGCTGCTTGCTCCGACGGGGCGCGCAGCCAAGGTTCTCTCGCGTTACTGCCATCGCACAGCGCTGACTATTCACAAGCGAATCTATCGCGAGCGGACAACGGCCGACTATGAGTCGCACTTCTCGCTCGATGTGAATAAGGAGCGTGGCGCGGTCTTCATTGTCGATGAGGCTTCGATGCTTGCCGATGCCACCTCCGAGGGTCAGCTCTTCGGTAGCGGATCGCTTTTGGACGACCTTATTAAATATATACGTTCGGGCAAGGATTGTCGCCTTATTCTGGTGGGCGATAATGCGCAGTTGCCACCCGTGGGTGCGGCCTTCAGTCCGGCGCTGGACAGGGACGTAATGAGTGGCTATGGCGAGGTGGTGTATGCCTCGATGGATGATGTGGTGCGCCAGCAGGCTGAGTCGGGTATCTTGTTCAATGCCACTATGTTACGTTGCATGCTGGAGAACGAAATCTACGAGGTGCCACAGCTCGATATGAGCTTCGCGGATGTGGAGTCGATAAGTGGTGGCGAGGTGATGGAGAAGGTGCAGGAGTGCTACGACAGATATGGTCGCGACGAGACCATCATCATCACCCGCTCGAACCGCCGCGCCAACCGTTACAATGAGGGTGTGAGGCGTTATAACCTCTCGGCCGAGGAGGCTATCGAGAGTGGTGATTGTCTGATGGTTGTGAAGAACAACTACTACTATACCGAGCGCGAGAAGGAGTGCCCGATGAGCTTCGCCGCCAATGGCGACGTTGTTCAGCTTCGCAAGATCTACCGCTTTGAGGATTTCTACGGCTTCCACTTTGCCGATGCGCTGCTCTCGTTCCCCGACTACAACGACTTTGAGCTGCGCTGCCGCATACTGCTCGACACGATCACCTCGGAGTCGCCCTCGCTCACGCGCGAGGAGAGCCGTCGTCTGCTGCAGGAGGTGGAGCAGGATTACCTCGACATCAAGAGCCGCATCAAGCGCTTGAAGGAGATTCGCGAGAATCCCCATTTCAATGCCGTGCAGGTGAAGTTTGCCTACGCCATTACGTGCCACAAGGCGCAGGGAGGCCAGTGGAAGGCTGTTTTCGTTGATCGTGCGCTCTTTGGCGATGAGCCTATGACGGGGGATATGCTGCGCTGGCTTTACACCGCTTTTACACGTGCTACGGAGCGTCTTTATTTGGTGAATTTCGACGAGCGATTCTTTGAATAGTGGCTAAAAAACGTTATCTTTGCTTGCTAAACGCGTAGTGCGTGCTGCGAGCCGAAGAAGCGCAAAGCTCACGGCACCTTTAACTCTTATAACCCTGATTCAGAATACCTATGGCTGTCGAGAAAAAATATGTTGAAACCCCCTTGATGAAGCAGTATTACGACTTCAAGGCCAAGCACCCTGACGCTATCCTGCTCTTCCGTGTGGGCGACTTCTACGAAACCTTTGGCGATGATGCTATCAAGGCTTCGTCGATTCTCGGCATTACGCTCACCAAGCGTGCCAATGGCTCGGCCTCGTCGGTCGAGCTGGCCGGCTTCCCGCATCACGCCATCGACACCTATCTGCCCAAGCTGGTGCGTGCGGGCGAGAGAGTGGCCATATGCGAGCAGCTCGAGGACCCCAAGCTGGCCAAGGGATTGGTTAAACGTGGTGTTATTGAGCTTGTTACGCCGGGCGTGGTGCTGGGCGACAATGTGATGGCAGCCAAGGAGAATACCTTCCTCGCGGCCGTCTATTTCGGTAAGCGTACGGCCGTAGCGTTTCTTGATATCTCGACAGGCGAGTTCTATGTTGCCGAGGGTGATGATCGTTACATCGACAAGCTCCTGGCGGCCTTCGCTCCCAAGGAGGTGCTCTATCAGCGCACGATGGCCGACCGTTTTCAGGACACCTTCGGTTCGCGATTCTATACCTACCGTCTGGACGATTGGATCTTCTCGTCGGAGCTTAATTATGATAAGTTGTGCAAGCAGTTCTCTACGCCTTCGCTCAAGGGCTTTGGCGTGGAGTCTATGGCCGATGGCATTGCTGCTGCAGGCGCTATTCTCTACTATCTGGAGTTTACCGAGCACCGCTCGATTTCGCATATCGCATCCATCTCGCGCATCGACAATGACGAGTCGGTGTGGATTGATAAGTTTACCATCCGCAACCTCGAACTCTTCCCTCAGGGCGACGGCGGCAAGCGCAGCTTCGTGGAGGTGGTCGATCGCACACTCACACCCATGGGTGGCCGTATGTTGCGCCGCTGGGTGGCTATGCCACTGAGAAAGAGGGAACGCATCGAGAGCCGTCACGACGTGGTGGAGGCTATCCTCAAGGATGGCGATGTTGCCGAGGCTCTGCGTGAGCAGGTTGCATCGATTGGTGATGTGGAGCGTATGGCCTCGCGTATAGCGGCCGGACGCATCCTGCCCCGTGAGCTGGTGCAGCTCAAGTCGTCGCTCACGGCTATGGAGATGCTCAAGGCTCTGCTCGACTCAACCTCGTCGGATGCTCTGCACGCCATATCGCAGCAGATAGATCCTCTTACGGAGCTGCGCGATATGCTCTCGACGACGATATATCCCGATCCTGCAAATAACCAGATACAGAAGGGTGGTGTGATTGCCGATGGTGTGTCGGCCGAGCTGGATGACCTGCGTCGCGTGGCTCTGCACGGCAAGGAGGTGCTGCAGCAGATTCTGGAGCGCGAGTCGGAGGCTACGGGCATCCCTTCACTTAAGATCAGCTTCAACAATGTCTTCGGCTACTACATCGA
>JAGBYV010000110.1 GCA_017628595.1 Alistipes sp. | reverse complement strand
TGATGTCAAGAAGGGTGCCGTATCAAAGGCAGTCGTAGTAAGAACAAAGAAGGAGATTCGTCGTGCTAACGGTTCGTACATTCGTTTCGACGACAACGCCGTAGTTCTTCTTAATAATCAGGGTGAGATGCGTGGTACTCGTATCTTTGGTCCCGTAGCGCGTGAGTTGCGTGATCAGTATATGAAGATCATCTCATTGGCACCTGAAGTATTGTAATCGTAAAACACAGTAAAAAGATGTCAGTTAAGTTACATATTAAGAAAGGGGACATGGTTTACGTCAACGCAGGTGACAACAAAGGCCAGCAGGGTAAGGTTCTGCGCGTCGATGTTGCCAAGCAGCGTGCAGTCGTTGAGGGCGTGAATATGAGCAAGAAGGCTACCAAGCCCAATGCACAGAATCCCCAGGGTGGAATCATCGAGCAGGAGGCTCCGATTCACATCTCTAACTTGCAGGTGCTCGACCCCAAGAGTGGCAAGGCAACTCGCGTAGGTCGCAAGGCAGGTGCAAATGGTAAATTAGTTCGTTACGCTAAAAAGTCAGGAGAGGAGATCAAATAATGGCATACGTACCAACACTCAAAACACAGTATAAGGAGCAGATCGTTCCCGCTCTTATGAAGGAGTTTGGCTACACCAGCGTAATGCAGTGTCCCAAGCTCGTGAAGATCGTGATCAACCAGGGTATGGGTCAGGCTGTTGCCGATAAGAAGCTTATCGAGGTAGCACAGGCCGAGCTTACTCAGATCACCGGTCAGAAGGCAGTTCAGACCAAGTCAAAGAAGGATATCTCAAACTTCAAGTTGCGTAAGGGTATGCCCATCGGCGTACGTGTAACACTCCGCGCCGAGCGCATGTATGAGTTCTTGGAGCGTTTGATCGCGGTGGCTATGCCTCGTGTACGCGACTTCAAGGGTATCAACGAGAAGTTCGATGGCCGTGGTAACTATACTTTGGGTATCACCGAGCAGATCATCTTCCCCGAGATCGATATCGACAAGATCACAAAGATCTTCGGTATGGAGATTACTTTCGTAACTACGGCACAGACCGACGCTGAGGGTTATGCCCTGTTGCGTGAGTTCGGTTTGCCTTTTAAGAACGCTAAAAAGAACAACCAGTAATATGGCAAAGGAATCAATGAAGGCACGCGAGGTAAAGCGTGTGAAGCTTGCAAATCGTTACGCTCACAAGCGTGAGGAGATTGCTGCAAAGGTTAAGAGCGGTGAGATGGATCACGAGGAGGCATGGATCGCCCTCTCAAAGTTGCCCCGCAACTCGAATCCCATCCGTCAGCATAACCGTTGCAAACTGACGGGTCGTCCCAAGGGTTACATGCGTCAGTTCGGCATCAGCCGTATTCAGTTCCGTGAGATGGCATCAAACGGTCTGATCCCCGGCGTAAAGAAGGCCAGCTGGTAGTAGATCACTGTCGCAGGGGCGCACATTGCGCCCCGGGCGACTGTTTTTACAACGTGCGGAAGGCATCAGGTCTTTTGACCGCCTAACCCCGTTGATTAATTTCCAGAATATGTCATTCGTGGGTGCCCTGTGGGTGCCTCTATCGTGACGCCACGCTACATTATATATATGTATTGCGCGTGCACGATGGCGAATACACATTCTATACAGATGCAGAGTCCCAAGTAAGCCGTTGCGCTCATCGGGGAAAGTGCCATTCCTATAATGGTAACTTCTCGACGAGGTGGCTCCTGAAAGGGTTAGGCATCGAGTTACACATTCAATGCTCGCAGGTCGATGGCCTTTGCGGTGCAGTGATGGTTGTGTGCGTTATGGCCGCAACCAAATGTGACAGAGGTGGTGGCTGAACTGCGCATGCAGTTTTTGTTGCACCTTTTGTCGTGCCGACGAGATAGCATTGAGTAACATATTGGACACCTGGGGCGCACAAAATCCCCGTCCAATGTTATTTTTATGTTATTTTTTCGTTTTCACAGCCGCAAATGCTTAATAATAAGCTATTAGATCGCGGTTTATTGGATTTTTTTGCGTATATTTGCGCGCATTTTCAGGGGCCGAAGCATTTTCTGCTATCTCGCTGTAAATGAACCGCCGAGAGGTGGGGAGTCGATGGGGGAGTCGATGCGAGGGCCTGAAGAGAGCAAAATAGAAACAATTTTAACTTAATTATTAATTTTTAACTTTTAATTCACTATGACAGATCCTATTGCGGATTTTCTCACGCGAATTAGAAACGCGGTGAAAGCCAACCACAAGGGGGTTGTAGCTCCCGGCTCAAAAATTAAGCGAGAGATCACTCAGATTCTCTATGAGCTGGGTTATATCTTGGCTTACAAGTTCGACACAGACGAGAAGGGTCATCCGACCATCAAGATCGCTCTGAAGTGGGATGCAGCAAGCAAGACTAACGCTATCAAGAACCTCAAGCGTGTAAGCCGTCCCGGTTTGCGCCAGTATGCATCAGTTGAGACTATGCCTCGCGTATTGAACGGTTTGGGTATTGCCATCCTTTCAACTTCAAAGGGTATCATGACTGACGCTAAGGCTCGCAAGGAGAACGTAGGTGGCGAGGTATTGTGCTACATCTACTAATCTTTCTGCTCTCAAGCATTAATTAACTAACAAACAAACGAAAAGAAAAATGTCAAGAATTGGTAAATTACCTGTAATCTTACCTGCAGGCGTAACCGTAGAGGTTGCTGCTGACAACACGGTAAGCGTGAAAGGGCCTCTTGGGACACTGAGTCAGAAGGTTGATTCAGACATTAAGGTCGAGGTTGGTACTCACACCGACGCAAAGACTGAGAAGGAGTTTGCTGCCGTAATGGTTAGCCGCCCCACCAACCAGCCCCGTCACCGTTCATTGCACGGCTTGTACCGCGCACTTATCAACAACATGGTTATTGGCGTATCTAAGGGCTATGAGATCAAGCAGGAGCTCGTAGGTGTAGGTTTCAAGGCTGAGGTTAAGGATGGTATCCTTTACATGGGTCTTGGTTACTCACACGATGTAGCATTGATGTTGCCCGCTGAGGTTACTGCAACAGCTGTAACTGAGAAGAAGGGTAACCCCATCGTAACACTGAAGTCAATCGACAAGCAGTTGGTAGGCCAGGTTGCTGCAAAGATTCGTTCACTGCGTAAGCCGGAGCCTTATAAGGGTAAGGGTATTAAGTTCGTAGGCGAGGTAATCCGTCGTAAGGCCGGTAAGTCTGCTTCAAAATAGTAAAATAAGTCAAGCATTATGTCATTAACAAAGATAGAAAGAAGAGAGAGGATCAAGATGCGTATCCGTAAGATCGTAAACGGTACGCCTGAGCAGCCTCGTATGACCGT
>JAGBYV010000109.1 GCA_017628595.1 Alistipes sp. | reverse complement strand
TCATCTAAACTATATTCTTTCGTAGGTTGACTAAAAAGTAGGATTTTTCAGGCTTATGCACTATGAAAACCGCAGTTTACTTGGCGTAAATGAGGATTTCGAGGGCGAGCGTAACGCAAAAATCACCTTGTTAGACAATTTTTATGCGAGCTCTTTGACTATTGCACACATCTCATCATACTGACGCTCCATGCTCTGCAGAAGTTTATACTGCGCGCGGGTGCGGACAAGGTTGTGGTCGGGGTAGGCAATCTTATAGTACTTGTCGCCGTCGATGTAGTCCATCAAGAATCGCAACACCTGCTCGAAGGTGATGTAGCGACCCGCAAATGCCAGCCACTTCTTCTCGCTCGCGCACATCGACTTACGCTGCTCCGAAAGGTAACCCTCGGCATAGGCACGGAACATATCGATGCTCATCTCCACATTCTCCAGACACTTGTCATCCTCGGCACCGGTGTTGGTATATGAGCGGATGGCGTCACCAAAGTCGTTGAGCGACGTAGAGCTCATCACAGTATCGAGGTCGATGGCACACAATACGTTGCCCGTAGGACGATCGAAGAGGATATTGCTGATCTTGGTGTCGTTGTGTGTTACGTGTGTAGGGATCTCGCCCGTCTCTACCTTCGACCAGAACGAGAGCATCTCTGCGCGGCGCGACTCAACCCATTCGATCTCCTCCTGCAGATCCTTCACGCGACCCACCGGATCGGCGGCGATGGTTGCATCCCACTGCTCAAAGCGCCAGCGGATATTATGGAATCCCTTGATAGTCTCGTTCAGCGGCTTATCGAAGTCGGCCAAAAGAGCCTGGAAACGGCCAATGCCCACGCCACCCTGATATGCCAATGCTGTAGAGTCAGCACGATCGTAGGTCACCGTATCGGGAATAAAGAGGCATACAGCCCAAAAGTTCTCGCCATCCTTGTGGTAAAGTTTGCCATCCGTGGCGGGCACCACGGTAAGGGTCTCACGCATAGGGTCAGCCACCTTTGATTTGATGTGCTCGGTAACGGCCAGTATGTTATCCATCATGCCTGGCACATCGGGAAAGACAACGTGGTTCTTGCGCTGAAGAATGTAATTGGGTGCTGAGCCCTCGGTCTTCACCACAAATGTGTCGTTGATAAAACCCTCGCCCAGAGCCTCGATAGAGGCCACTGCACCCTCAAGGGCAAAGTGCGAGGCGATCTCAAAAAGTTTTTCCTGGTTCATATCTTCATTTACTGATTATACCAAATCTACTATGCCGAAGCACTCGGGACGATGGAAGTTAGGCTCGGCGCTATCCACAGGCGACCAGCTGAGGTAGTGCGGACGCTGGCAACCGTCGCCACACTTATAGAAGTTGCATCTGATACTCTTCGGGGCACGCTCCACGCCGAGCAGCGAGAAGGGTATGATCTCCACCATCCACCAGCGCTGACCCTCGCCCACGGAGTCAATCGGGGCGTGAGGCAGCGAGCCGAAGTGACGCACACGCGCCATACGCTCCTCGTCGAAATGGTCGGCATCGGTGCGTGAACGACGAAGAGCAGCAAGGGCTGTGCCGATGCAGTTTATCTCGAAGTGATAGTAACCCTCGCCCGCAGGATTCTCCACAAAGAACTCCACGCAGCTATCCTCCCACACGGGGCCATTCTCGTCGAGCGTCACGGCACGCAGGTGCTCCTCCTCAACCTCGAACAGGAGCGCCAGGGCATCGTCCGAGTGGGCTATGCGAAGACTCACGCGCGGAGTGTAGGGAAAGTCGCTCCAATTGACGCACTCGATGGGATGCGCCTCCAGACGGTCGCGCATAACAAGACGCACCTCGTTATCGCGAAGGGTCTCGATATTGCGAATAAATGGGGCCTCGATGTGGCGGGGCTCACCGCAAGTGGTTTCGGTCATGGCTTCGGATAAAAACATTTAACACTCAAATTTAATATTTTCCCGCGAGAAAGACAAATTTTTTTTGATGCGCAAACAAAAAAAGTGCCCGACCAAAGGGCCGAGCACTCCATATTCCGAATATACACTCTCTACTTCCAGCGCTTAGCTACAGCTCGCATTGCAAGATATGCCACGCCACCCGACACAAGGCCTGTCATCAGGCCCAGGGCGATATCCACAGGGAAATGATAACCCAGATAGATGCGCGAATAACATACAAGCGCAACAACGCAACACATCAGCCAGGTGAACCAGCGACGGCCAATTGAGGGAATGGCAATTGTTGCCATAGCCATCATCGTGGCGGCATGGCCCGAGACAGTACCATACTGGCCTCCCTTCTTGAGCACGTTGCTTACCAGTCCATCGAGCTCAGGGGTGTACATGGGTCTAAGGCGCGCAGGGAACTCTGCCCACAGGTTTTTCAACAGGCCCGTATGCTTGAATATGCCGGCAATCATGTCGCTCAGTGCAACGGCCGCAGCCGCAGCCATCAGCAGAAGAACAAGGCCTCGCCAGCCTGCCTTGCGCCACACCATATATAATATGAGCAGATAGAGCCACGCCCACACGGCAGGTGTGGAGATCAGCAGCATCAGGCGATCGATCGGCGCGGGGCCATCGACATTGAGCCAGAGGAAGAGTGGATGATCAAAGGTATAATTCATCTCCAGGATTACTTAACACGCTTGCCAGAGGCATCGAAGTGGTTGTAGATCACTACGGGGCGCTCGCGGCGAACACTCATCGTGGGGAACCACATATCCTCAACCGTCAGGCCACACTTCTCAACAGCCTCGAAGCAGTACTCCAGACGGCCGAAGTTGGCATCGACGTTATTTGTTCCGAAGGTGAACTTGATGCCACGTTCCTTTGCCTTCTTGATAATATCGAAGCTGGGGATCTTGTAGCGTGCGCTGATCTCGAGTGCGATATTGTTCTGCTGAAGAACATCCAATACGCGGTCAACACGCTCGTCGGTCCAGTACTTGTCGTAGTCGGCATTCATATCGTCGGGGATGTATGTAGCATTGGCGAAGATGTCGGCAGGCTCGTTGGTGAGAATCTTCACGGTCTGGTCGACAATCTGCTCCATATACTGATCCATAGTCACGCCATCGCGGATAACCTCCTCGGCACGGTAGATGCGGGCATTACGCTTCTGGTGGTCGATGATTGTCATAGCATCGGTGAAGAGATAGTCGAAAATACCCAAAGCCTCCTGCGAGAAGGTCTGAGTCCACTTGCGACCCTCACCCTGAACACCAAAGAGGAAGGGGTGATTCTTCACCTCCTCATAGTATGCGCGTACCTCGGCATCGTCAGCCAGCATACGGCCTACGCCACCCTCACCGGCATTGGGAGCAACACCGTAGTTGATACCGTAGTTCATCGACATAGCGTGAGCCTGCTCCTTGGTAAGGCCACCCTTCAGGTGCACGTGGTAGTCAATAGCAGGAAAATCCTTCTGCTGGAAGCGGATGATGTGGTCGGTCTGCTCGTCGATGGCGGGCATAACCAGCTCCGACTCGTTGCGAGCATCGGCAGCCAAAGCCTCAACGCTCATATTGCGGAAGCGCACATCGCCCTGAACACCCTTCACAGCAACCTTACCCTTGCCGATAAGTTTTGTGGCGTGAGCTGCCTCACGGTAGGGAGCGGCAGGCTCGGTGTAGCATACTACATCCACGCCATTGATCTTCACGGCTACATTCTTGCCGCGTACGGCCACCTCGAAGTCGAACCACTCACCATCAGCGGCAAGAGAACGGTAGAGGTTACGCACGCTGCGCAGACTACCCGTCTTGATTGAGCCGTCCTGTGCGCCATTGCGGATTGTAATCTCATAGCCCGACTCGCCATCCGAGTGGAAGAGAATAGCCGCCTCAGCACCCTCCTGGGTAAGAGCCTGGCCCTTAAATACAAAGTTTTCGTACTCAGCTCCTGTCGCAAGGCTTACACCCTGCTGCACGGCGAGCTCCTCGCCAGAAGCAAAATAAGAGTCCAACTTACGTCCGCACGATGCGGTCATCACTACCACAGCCGACACCATCGTAAGGCGTACAAAGGCTGAAAAGATGTTCTTTAGCTTCATAATATTTAAGTTTTAGGTTTTTCTACTCTACCACTACTTCATCAGCAGAATCACATAGGCCACATAGATGGCCAGATAGATCACTCCCTCGAAGCGAGTAATACGACGCTGACCGATAGCCAGAGCCGACAGGAGCAACAGCACTGACGAGCCAAATACCATCCACACGTCGAGCGGTGTGATGCCACCCATCGTTAGCGGTTTGATAAGGCCGCTGGTACCCAGGATAAGCAGGATGTTGGCAACGTTTGAGCCGATGACATTACCCAGCGCCAGCGAGAGCTTGCCATTGGCGATAGCCGAAAGGCTCGATGCCAACTCGGGCAG
>JAGBYV010000108.1 GCA_017628595.1 Alistipes sp. | reverse complement strand
TACATCGAACAGGTCGGCGTGCAGATCCTCGATAATCTGTACTCGTTCCAAAGTGTCAACATCGGAGTGAATATATCGGTTGCGGATGCCAGCGCGATCCAGAAAACGCGACATCTCCTCGGCCATACGCTTCGTGAGAGCTGTTATGAGTATCTTTTCTCCAAGTCGTACACGCTTCTCTATCTCCTCCAGAATATCGTCAATCTGGTTGCGTGACGGGCGCACCTCCATGGGCGGATCTACCAATCCTGTAGGACGAATAAGTTGTTCTACAACAAGACCTTCGCATTGGCGTAACTCGTAGTCGGCGGGTGTGGCGCTAACATATATGGCAGTGCCCACCAGCCCCTCGAACTCGCTGAATGTAAGAGGTCGGTTATCCTTTGCTGCAGGGAGTCGGAAGCCGTAATTTACAAGATTCTCCTTACGCGCACGGTCACCACCAAACATGGCATGAACCTGTGGCAGAGTGACGTGGCTCTCGTCCACAATCATCAGGTAATCCTCCGGGAAATAATCCAGCAGACAGAAGGGCCGAGTGCCGGCAGCGCGACCATCGAAGTAACGTGAGTAATTCTCGATGCCGGGGCAGTAGCCTAACTCCTTGATCATCTCCAGATCATACTCTACGCGTTGCTTGATGCGTTGTGCTTCTATGTTTCGATCCTGTTTCTCGAAGAAGGATATTCGCTCACCCAGATCCAGATATATCTGCTGTACTGCGGTGTTGATTCGCTCTTTGGTGGTGACGAACATGTTGGCCGGATAGATCGTTACTGAGTCCAGTGTTTCAAGGCGTTGAGCCGATACGGGATCAATAAGCTGGATGCTCTCCACCTCACTGTCAAACATGGTTATGCGGTAGCAGTTGTCGCCAAAGGCTGTCATCACATCTATCGTGTCGCCCTTGGTGCGGAACGTGGCGGGCTCCAAAGCCAACTCTGTGCGAGTGTAGAGAGCCTCCACGAGTGAATATAGCAGATGTTTGTAGCCTATGCGGTCGCCCACCTTGATGTGGATGGAGGTGGCATGGAAATCGTCGGGGTTGCCGATACCATACAGGCACGAAACGCTCGACACGACAATCACATCACGACGACCCGACAACAGCGCCGAGGTGGTGCTGAGTCGCATCTTCTCGATCTCGTCGTTAATCGAAAGATCCTTTTCAATGTATGTGTCCGTTGTGGGAAGGTATGCCTCGGGCTGGTAATAATCGTAATAGGATACGAAATATTCAACGGCATTCTCGGGAAAGAAATTCTTGAACTCGCCGTATAACTGCGCAGCAAGAGTCTTGTTGTGGCTCAAAACGATGGTCGGACGATTTAGGTGTGCTACTACGTTTGCCATCGTGAAGGTCTTGCCCGAGCCTGTTACGCCAAGCAGCGTGTTGTGGCGGGCGCCACTCTCGATTGACTCGATGAGTTGCGCTATGGCCTGGGGCTGGTCACCCTTTGGAGCGTAGTCCGATACAAGTTTGAAATCCATACTACAAAGTTATGAATAATTACGCAATCAATGAAAAAAGCCGCTGCAAATCTCATACTTGATTGGGGTCCTATAAGAAAAAACAGCAATAAAAACCTTGGATTCTGAATTTATTATTACCTTTGTACTCTTATGATCGATCGCTCAACAGTTGATAGAATTTATGCTGCCGCTAATATCGTAGATATTATCGGTGACTATGTCACGCTCAAAAAGAAGGGTGTGAACTATCAGGCGTGTTGTCCGTTCCATAATGAAAAGACCCCGTCATTTGTGGTTTCACCATCGAAAGGTGTATACAAATGTTTCGGCTGTGGCAAGGGTGGTAACGCCGTGACCTTCATCATGGAGCATGAGAGTGTCAGTTTCCCCGAGGCGTTGAAGATTGTCGCCAAGCGTTATGGCATAGAGGTCGAGGAGCGCGAGCAGACCGAGGAGGATGTACGTCGTAACAACAACCGCGAGAGTATGTTCACCCTGAACGGC
>JAGBYV010000107.1 GCA_017628595.1 Alistipes sp. | reverse complement strand
TCAGGAGTTCGTGGGCGAGAATCTCTCGAACTGGTATGTTCGTCTGAACCGTAAGCGTTTCTGGGGTGGTGGTATGAGCAACGACAAGCTGGCTGCATATCAGACCCTCTACACCTGTCTGGAGACCGTTGTGAAGCTGGCAGCGCCCTTCGCTCCCTTCATCGCAGATCGCATCTTTACCGACCTGAATGCCGTAAGTGGTCGCCACAAGGAGCAGTCGGTACACCTGGCTCAGTTCCCCGTAGTGGATGAGACGCTGGTAAATAGCGAGCTGGAGCAGATGATGGATATCGCACAGCGCGTATCATCAATGGTTCTGGCACTGCGCCGCAAGGTGAACATCAAGGTGCGTCAGCCGCTGACAAAGATTTTGATTCCCGTTTTGGATCAGGATATGGCTCGCCACATCGAGGCTGTAAAGGCGTTGATTATGGGTGAGGTGAACATCAAGGATATTGAGTTGCTGAGCGACACGACCGGCATTATCACCAAGCGCATAAAGCTTAACTTCAAGAACTTCTGCCAGCGCTATCCCAAACTGGCAAAGCAGATGTCGGCTATGGTAGCATCGTTTAGTCAGGAGCAGATCGCAGAGATCGAGGCTGCTGCAGAGTCAGTTCTCGACCTTGCAGGCGAGAAGGTAACCGTAACACCCGCCGACTTCGAGATCACCTCGGAGGATATGCCCGGCTGGCTGGTTGCATCGGAGGGTAAATTGACCGTTGCGCTCGACATCACGCTGACCGACGAGCTTCGCCGTGAGGGTGTGGCACGCGAGTTGATTAACCGTATCCAGAACATCCGCAAGGATTCAGGCTTTGAGGTGACGGATAAGATTCGCGTCGAGATCGAGGCCAAGGAGCTGGTGGCTGGTGCCATCGAGCACTTCGCATCTTACATCGCATCGCAGACTCTGGCCGTAGAGGTGAAGGCCGCGGCTGAGCCCACAGGTGCTGTGGTTGTAGATTCGGATGTGGACGAGGAGCCGCTGAAGATTGCCGTGACTCGCCTGTAGTGCTGGTGGTATGTGTTTTATAATAAAAGATTTGGTACTTTATAAAAATTATCTTATCTTTACATAAAGACACTAAAATTTTTACTACTATGGCAGAAGAGAGAGTAAGATACAGCGATAATGATTTGGCCGAATTCAAGCAGGTAATCCTCAAGAAACTCGAACAGGCCAAGGCAGATTATGATTTGCTGCGTGCGAACATATCAAACGACCACGACACTCACGACACCTCGCCCACCTTCAAGGTGCTGGAGGAGGGTGCCGCTACCCTCTCAAAGGAGGAGACAGGCCGTTTGGTTGCACATCAGAGTAAGTTCATTCGTAACCTCGAGATGGCATTGGTGCGCATCGAGAACAAAACCTACGGAATCTGCAAGACCACAGGCAAGCTGATCCCCAAGGAGCGTCTGTTGCGTGTTCCCCACGCTACGGAGTGTATCGAAGCCAAAGAGGCAAGAAAGTAATAAAAAAAGGAGTCCCGATTGGACTCCTTTTTTATTTATATATTGAACTCTCTACATTTGAAGTCGTATAACAAGAGGAATTTCAAGGCTTGCGAAGCCCGAGGAACCACAGTTTACTGAGGCGTAAATGAGGATTTCGAGGGCGAGCATAACGCAGAAATAACCTTGTTAGACGGCTTCATCTATTCTACTCTTACTACGGCATCGCATAGCTCCGCCGCCGACGGGTGGTGCGTCACGATGATCATCGTGCGGTGAGGGGCATATTGTGCTAAACGCTCCAGCAGCAGCGCCTCAGTTGCTACATCGAGCGCCGCGGTAGGCTCGTCCATAAGTATTACACTCTTCTCACGCAGCAGCGCACGCGCAATGGCTATACGTTGTGCCTGTCCCTCACTC
>JAGBYV010000106.1 GCA_017628595.1 Alistipes sp. | reverse complement strand
CGGGCACGGCTGATGTATTGCGTCGCCTGAAGCAGTTGGGATATAAGATTTATGGCCTTACCAACTGGTCTGCCGAAACTTTCCCGATGATTCGTGATACATATCCCGTTTTTCAGGAGTTTGATGGTATAGTTGTCTCGGGTGAGGAGCATCTGCTCAAACCCTATGCACCCATCTATCATTGCCTGCTGGAGCGTTATGGTTTGCAAGGCGAGGAGTCGCTCTTTATTGATGATAACGCGGATAATGTAGCTGCCGCAAGGGAGGTCGGTATGCATTCGGTGCGATTCACCGATGCCGCGAATCTGGTGCAGCAATTACGCGAATTTGGAATAGAGATATAAAAAAAGAGGTTGTCAGCACGTGTTGGACAACCTCTTTTTTATTAGTAGTGCAGCTCCATGCCATCTACCCAGAGAACACTCTTCGAACCTCCGGTGAAGTAGTCACCCAGCATACTTGCAGCACACGATATGATGATGTGCGTGGGTTTGCGCGATGTTGAGGTGTACTCGATGGGAATCTCCACTTTGATCCATCCGTCCGTAGACTTGTCGCTGACGTATGAACCATAGCCAATTACGGCCTTCGACTTGGGGTCAAAGAAGGTGCTGCGATCGGTAGTGTTGATCTGAACGGGGCTGTCGGGCGTACCGCCATATGTGCGGTAATCCCAATCTCCCAGTGCAACAAATACCTGGCAGCGGTCCATGTCGCCCACCTTTACGGGATCGTTGTCGGGGGCGCCGTTTACATGGTCAATAGGGCTGGATTTGTATTTGAGCCAAAGAGTGAGTGAACGGGGACGGAGCGTGAAGGGACGTCCGAAATTCACCACGCCGCCCGTCGTGCCAATCACACGATCAAACTCGCCTGAGAAGATGTTTCCTGCGGCAAACTTTACAATCACATATTGCGACTCCAGCTTAGCCGACGACTTGCCCTCGGCTACATCGCCCTTGTCGGGGTTGGTAATTGAGTATGACGAACCTACCGTAGTAGAACCCTTATTACCCGTATCCCACCATTTGGTCTGTATTTCTGCAGTTGTTGAGGCGGGATCGTAGAATGAGTAGTACTTATCCGACTCCGCGTTGCTGTATATTTCGAAACCTGCATTGGGCAACTGTCGCATCTCCTCTGTAGTGAAACTGCGGGGTTGCGTTTGATTGTTGCCGCTATATGCGTAGCATTCGTATGTGGTAAGCGGCGAGAGGTTCTCGATGGCGGCAGAGAAATCACCGCCGTTTGAGCTAATCTTATCGCCACTGACATCTATCCACTCGCTATCGCCCTGTTTGCGGTATTTGAAGCCGTTTGTCTGGCCGGCAATACCCGTCGCACGTACCCATGCAACACCGGTCCAAGCATCTACGCTCTTGATCTCTACCAGGGTCTCGGTCTGCTCGATGAAAATCATCCACTTCTCGCTCAGACCGTGAGCCGTAGCAATAACCTCGGCACCATGAGTGAAATCCTTGAGTTTGGAGATGGCGGGTGAGTAGGTTGTAACCTCGCTTGCACCTAACTTAAGCGATGTGACGGTAATATTGGATTTGCTCTCCGTAGAGTTTACGTATGTAACTACGCGGCGGTTTGCAACGTCAATCTCGCTGGCTCCGACCTGTCCCTTGACGGTAAAGTATCGCTCGATGGGCTGCTCTGCCTTGATGGTCCAGACGTAGTCCTGATATGTGGTGAGCGTAACCGAGAGATCGCTCGTCAGGTCGTGTTCGCCCGTAATATCCCACGACATGGTGGTCTGCTCGTTGTCGAAGAGTACCTCACGTATGTTTACTCGTCTGATATCTGTCGGCTCACTCAGTGTGATGGTGACGGTGCGCTGGTCGGAGTTGATTGAAACTGCCGTAGCTCCATCTACCACCATGCTGGTGATCTTGGGAATGATCACCGGATAGGGGAGATCGTTCTCAATGCAACCCACGAGTGTGGCAAACAGAAATGTGCATATTGCGAAAATCTTTTTCATACTCTTCTGTTATAAGTGTATTGACAAACCGATGCTGATATCGAGAATGTCGAGTTTGAAGTTGGCCTTTGAGAAGTTGCGCGTGCCAATCACCTCTCCATTCTTGACATACTTGGTGTTGTTGTATGATACGCCACCGATACCGATTGAGACGTGTGTACTGATGTTGTTCATGGCAAATACAACAATACCAGGATGCAGGCTCAGCTTGACCTGATTGCTCTTGGTGTATGTGTCCTGCGTCTGCTCGTTATATATGAATCGGGTTCTTCCATTAGTATATCCCAACATGATGTCGCTGAACAGACCGATGCGTCCCTTACTATCCAGACCGATGTACGAACGGTGATAAATGGCTGTCTGCACAGATGACATATCGGCATGTATATCCTCGATGTGGAATGCCAGATCGTCGCTCAAAAAGCTAAGGTCACCACTCTGCACATTTCCCGATGCCGACGTGTACTGGAAGCGCATACCAATCGATCGGTTGTCGCGATATGAGTATGCTACAAAGGGGGCAACCTTTGTCATTGCTCCATTGGCGTTGATGTTGTTCAGCAGCAACATGTACTCGCTATTGTCGCTCGACATGCTCACGTGCGATATCTGTGCACCCAGCTGCCACTCGCCCTTGGGGATGATAAGATGCTGCGACAAACCGCGCTTCTCTTTTTTACCCAGACTATCGGCCTTGTTAATTTCGCCACCGAGCCTGATAGTCTCGCGTTTGGGCTTATCCTGCGCCATTGCTCCTGCACCAAAAAGTAGTGCTACGGATAGGAGTAATATCTTAAAAAGTGTTTTCATCATATCTCCTCCTATTATAAGTAGTAAGCCAGTCCGAATCCAATGGACAGGATGTTTACCTTGAAATTAATCTGTGTAGTCTCGCGCCCGCCCGTGTTGACCTGATTGTGGATCTGATCAACGCTGGTGTACTGCAGGCCGAGCATGCCGACATTGAGTTCAACAGCCACATGGTCGTTGATAAAGGCGATCATGCCGGGGTTAATACCGAGCGATAGAGAGTTCGACTTCTCGTATGTGCCAACGATGCTTGTTCCATGGCCGTCGATAAGTTTTGCCTGTCCTGTACTATATGCCAGCTGCATCTCGTTGAAGAGCGCAAAACGCTTCGAAGAGCCCAGAGGGATGTAGTTACGGTAGATGGCCATCGCCGAGAAATCGTGATTGAGCGAGAAGTAATCCTTGACGTTGATATTTATCTCGTCAAAGCTCATTCCCGCCGAATCGACACTTAACAGGTTGCGGCCATAGCCGAAACGCATACCCAGACCCATGTTGTCGCGTATCATGTAGCAGAACATGGGGCTCACCGTAAAGCGATAACCCGTAGAGTTGATGTCCTCAATGATGAGGAAGTTGTAACTATCGTTCTTGTGTGTCGAGTAGGCAACCTGACCGCCAACCATCCACGTGCCCTTCTTTGTGAAGGTAGTGGAGTTGAGATCGAAGCCTCGGTCATAACGTTGCGCCTGGACGCGCGAGGCGCCCAGGACAAACAACATTATTGAGATGAAAATCAGTTTTCGCATGCGGAATCCGATTTTTGCCACTCTGTGGTGGCCGTTTTTATTATTACTTTGTTACGATATCGTCGTCGTATACGAGCTCAAAGCCGTCAACCCACATTTTGCTGTTCTCGCAACCGGCAAAGTAGTCACCCCACTTACTTGCTGCGCATGAGATGATGATGTGTGTGGGCATGGTAACCATGTCACGATATACCAGGTCTATCTCTACCTGATGCCACTGTGTCCAGTCATCTACGGTAACTGTGCCGTTGTTGTTGGCCGAGTAGCTTGCTGTAGAAGCAGCACCAGTAATCTGCAGATCGCCATAGGCGATGGTTGCAGTATCGGTGTTGAAGTCAACAAACGTGCTCTCATTGGTAGTGTCGACACATATCGGGCTGTTGTCAGTACCTTTATATACGTTGGGATCCCAAGTTCCAAGAGCTACCTTAACCTGACCTATATCATAGTCGTTGCTTGTCAGAGCAGCACCAGAAGGTCCTCCCGTATGGGTAACTTTGCCTGTGCTGTACTTTATCCAAAGACGCAGCTTAGAGGGACGACCGACAAAAGGACGACCGAAGTAAACAGTACCACCGGCAGTACCCAATACACGGCCAAATGAACCGGTAAAGAGGTTTCCTGCAGCAAATTTTATAACGGCATTGATAGATTGCAGACGGGCCGAAGCCGTGCCATCCATCTTGTCTGAGGTGTCGGATGCACAGATGATATAGCTGCTACCGGCAGAGGTAGAACCTGCATTACCTGAGTCCCACCACTTTGTCTGGTTTGCAACAATTGAAGAGGCGGGATTGTAGAACGATACATAGCTTTTGCTATCAGCATTGCTGGTCTCATCCAGACTCGCATTGGGAATTGTGTATGCTATATCCGAGGTCAGTTCGCTTACGCCATCTACGATCTCCTCCTCCGATGCGCCTAACTTCTTAACCACCAAACGGTAAGAGTAATCAGTGCTGGGAGTAAGACCTTTAATTACGCCACTGAATGTGCCGTCAAACTCCTCACCAACCTTATTGCCTGTTGCTTCTACACGTACGGCTGAGCTCCAGTCGGGATTGCCGCCATTCGATGCGGTGTACTCGAAATATACGTATGTGGGATCATACTCTGTAAGATCCACATCGGCGTGTACGGTTGCGTGGCTTGCCCAGATCTCGTAGTTGTATGAGCGAGAGATACCTGTTGATGTAGGCTCGAAAATAATCTCGTTATATACATCATCGAGCGAAGTGTCCACCTTCAGCGAGAATGTCAATATACCGTCACGCTCGGTGTAGGTGAGGTTGAGGTTGTACTGCTTGCCCTGCTCAACGACAAACGACTGACCCTCGTTAGTGAAGGTCTCACCATTGTTCAGTGTGCCCTCGAACGACCACTTGAGGTACTGCTCGATGGCCTTATTGTCGCTGATGATGAAGTAACCCAGCTTGCCATCCTCTGCAGATGTATATACCAATGAGTTGCCTGCCTCGTCGGCAATCGTAACCTTATAGTCAGTAAAGGCTACATCTCCGCTCTTGATACCATCGCCAAAGGCCACCTTTGTTACAGCATTATTGATCTTTGCCAGAACCTCGATAGTCTGCGGTGAGTTGCTGCCTGCCGCTACAGAGAACTCTGTAGATCCCT
>JAGBYV010000010.1 GCA_017628595.1 Alistipes sp. | reverse complement strand
CCGACAGATTGTATATATCGAAGCGTACGGTGGATAAGCATCGTGCCAATATATTGGAAAAGAGTGGGTGCAAGAATACTGCAAGTCTTGTGGTATATGCCATCCGACATGGTCTTGTAGAGGTCTAACGATGAGTATCAGAGGCTACATAAAATGGTTATGGCTGGCTGCCGAGGGCCTGCGTGGAAGAATCTTCCTGCAGGCTGCGGTCGGCGTGGTGCATGTGGCCGTGTCGCTCATGTATGTGTGGACCAGCAAGCAGTTAATCGACATTGCCACCTCGCGCATTGAGGGTAATATCTATCTGTTCATCGCAGCTATGGTGGGGTGTATCATCACGCAGATTCTGCTCTCGACCTACGTCTCACGCATGGAGGTGGAGAGTGAACTCGACATGAAGAACCGCCTGCGTCATCGTCTCTTCTCGCACATGATGGATAGTCGCTGGGCCTCGGGCGGGCAGATGCATACGGGCGATGTGATGAACCGCATCTGGGAAGATGTCGATAATATCGCCAACACGGTTTGTGTCGTGGTGCCGCAGACGGCCGTCACGTGTGTTCAGTTCGTTGCTGCAGTGACGTTCCTTGCTATTCTGGATTACCGCCTGGCTATGGCCGTGGTGCTGATCCTGCCCACTTTCCTGTTGCTGAGCCGTATGTATGCCCGTCGCATACGAAGCTATACCAAGGAGATTCGCGATATAGATTCACGCGTGCAGGCTCACATTCAGGAGAATATGCACCACCGCACGTTGGTCTCTTCGATGGAGTACACGCCTTGTGTTGTGGAGGATCTGCAGACCATGCAGGCTGACCTGCGTGAGAAGGTTATGCGCCGCACGGACTTCACGCTCTTTTCGCGTAAGATGATGCAGCTGGGCTTCTCGGCAGGATACCTCTCGGCATTCGTGTGGGGAGCTTTCCGTTTGCAGGCAGGTGCCGGCTATGGACTTATGACCGCCTTTATGCAGCTTGCAGGTCAGGTGCAGCGCCCCATAATGGAGCTTAGCCGTCAGCTACCCTCATTTATTCATGTTACTACAGCCGTAGATCGCCTCATCGAACTTACCGACCTGCCACTTGAGGAGCGTGGTGCGATGCATCTTGCTGGTGAGGTGGGCATACGTATGGAGAATGTCACCTTTGCCTATAAGGAGGGCGAGAATGTACTGGAAAACTTCTCTTACGACTTTGCTGCAGGGCAGATGACTGCCGTATTAGGCCATACGGGTGCGGGCAAGAGTACGCTGCTCAGATTGATGCTGGGACTTATTGATCCGCAGAAGGGCCGAGCCCTGATATATAATAATGAGCGCGAGGAGCAGCTCTCTTCGTGTACGCGTTGCAATCTGGGATATGTGCCTCAGGGCAACTCGCTCATGAGTGGCACGATTCGCAGCAACCTGCTGCTGGGCAACCCCAGGGCTACCGATAAGCAGATGTGCGAGGCTCTGCATACGGCTGTTGCTGACTTTGTATTCGATCTGCCTTTGGGCCTTGATACCCCCTGCTCGGAGTCGGGCATGGGTCTGAGTGAGGGACAGGCACAACGTATAGCCATTGCGCGTGCGCTGCTGCGTGAGAAGAGTGTAATACTTATGGACGAGCCTACCGCGGCGCTCGATGTAGCTACTGAGGCGCTGCTGCTGGAGCGTTTAGCACAATATGCCCATCACCGCACGATGATCATCGTGACGCACCACCCGTCGGCGGCGGAGCTATGCGATGCCGTAGTAAGAGTAGAATAAAATAATAAAGGTTGTTAGCTAATTTTGTTATGCAGATTTGTTATCAATTTCTTTTTCATTCTAAATAGATCTTGTAATACATT
>JAGBYV010000105.1 GCA_017628595.1 Alistipes sp. | reverse complement strand
TATGCACTTTGGTCTTGAACGAAGGATCGTTGATGCCCTGGCACTCATCCGAGTGTACCTTTGAGTGGGGAAGTGTGCTATGGATGGTGTGAGCCTCGTCAGTTGCCCACAACTCATAGATAAGGAAGATGGTGGGATCGAGCACCGACTGGTAGATCTCAAATGCCTCGCAGCCCTCCTCCTTGAGTGTAGCCTCGCGGCTCTTGAGGAACGAATCGCGCAGTGTTGTAATATGCTCGGGCTTAACCTTGCGGATAATGTTCATCAACAGACGCTCACCCGTAGGCTCGGAGTTAAGGTAAGCACGATGTACAAAACCCTTATACTCGGTATCAGCGGCAGCATTCATCTCGCTCATCAAAGTCTTCAGATGGTTGGTTGCAGAATGCGACTCCGATGCAGCATCGTTACGCCACACCTCATAGAATACATACGCCTGAGGATCGAGGCACGAGCGGAAAATCTCGTATGACACCGCAGTACCCTCCTTCAATGTCTCGACACGGCACTTAAGAAATGCCTCAGGCAAGGCACCATTGGCACCAGCCTTCTCACGACGGAATACATTGACCAGAATATTCTTCTCGGCTGTCTGAGCCAAAACAACATCAGCCGACACAAGCAACATGACGGCACACAACACTAATTTAAAAATCTTTCTCATAGTTGTCTGTTTTATGGTATTTATTGTTAGTTTGTTTTCAACGCTAACGATAACCGCCTTACGTCATCACATGAAATATCATTGACAAATATACTCATTTTCCTCCGATTGCTAATACCCAAAAACACTTATTTTAATCATTACGACACAAAGCGTCGAATTTGCACGATGCGT
The DNA here is from genome assembly GCA_017628595.1 of Alistipes sp. Lineage (GTDB taxonomy): Bacteria > Bacteroidota > Bacteroidia > Bacteroidales > Rikenellaceae > Alistipes. The sequence continues at coordinate 6,984 of JAGBYV010000105.1, read as the reverse complement.
TTTTGATTTTTCCACCACAAAATCGCTATCTTTGCGCAAGTTTAAATCCAAGGCTTTCCACTATGCGACGCAACATCTCGGTAATTGTGCTGATGTACATGCTTACAACGGTGCTTATGGCTCTGCAGAAACCACTCTTTCTGGCGTGGTATGCTGCGCGCACGGCCGAGGCCTCGGGTGAGGAGATATGGGGCGTTATATGGAATGGTCTGCTGCTTGATTCTACCACGGCTGCATACCTTACCGTAGTGCCGTGGCTTATGCTGCTTGTAGCCATATGGGTGAAGATTCCTGAGCGCGTGATGCGACAGCTGCTTACGGCATATTTTGCCGTGATGGCATTCATCTCATCGCTCATCGTGGCAGTTGATATGGGTCTGTTCCGTCACTGGGGCTTTCGTCTCGATAGCACCGTCATACCATACCTGCGTACACCCAAGGAGGCGGCCGCCAGCGTAACATGGGGCGATCTGTGGCCCACGATACTGCTCTTTGTGGCTTATGGCGCATTACTCTTCTGGGCATGGCGACCTTTGGCAAAACTATACCGCAAGGTTGAGCAGACACTGCGCAAGCGACTGCTCTCAACGGCGACAATGCTCCTTATGGGAGGCCTGCTCTTTCTGGCAATACGCGGAGGCTTGGACACCGCACCAGCCAACGTGAGCAAAGTATATTTCAGCGACAATATGTTCCTGAATCAGGCGGCTACAAACCCCATCTTCTCATTCCTATCCTCTGCTGCACGATCAGAGTTAAAGGATAGCGACTACCGCTACTTCAGTGATGAGGAGTGCGCGATAATCTTCTCTTCAGTTGCCGGCAACACCACCTCAGCAGATAGCTCTATGCAGCTACTCAAAAACAATCGACCCAACATTGTGCTCATCATGCTGGAGAGCATAGGTCGCACCGTGATGGACGAGGTTGTTGATGGCCGCGAGGTGGCACCCAATCTGCAACGCCTCAAGCGTGAGGGCATATGGTTTGAGAATATGTACGCCAACTCCTACCGCACCGACCGAGGCACGGTGGCAGTAATGAGCGGTTATGCGGCGCACCCCGTAGTATCTGTAATGAAATATCCGCAGAAGGCTCACACCCTGCCAGCCATAGCACGCTCACTTCAGAATGAGGGTTACGCCACAAGCTTTATGTATGGTGGCGATGCCAACTTCACAAATACGATATCATACCTATACGGCACAGGCGTAGAGCGCATCACCGACAAGGCGCAGTTATCGTTCGATGCCCCGACAAACAAATGGGGCTATGCCGACGATGTGGTGTGTCCCTACTTTGCAGAGGAGGTGCTATCGCTATCGAAGCAGGATAAACCCTTCTTTGCAACCTTGCTTACACTCTCGTCGCATGAGCCGTTCGATGTGCCATACTCGGCTTTCGAGGATAAGATTCTCAACTCGGTAGCCTTCACCGACGATGCCGTAGGCAAAATGATAGAGCGCTGGCGCAACTCGCCAGAGTGGAACAATATGCTCGTAATCCTCATTGCCGACCACGGCATGCCCTACCCCTCTGAACTCACCACGGGAGCAGAGGAGCGTCAGCGCATACCTATGATATGGACGGGCGGAGCACTCGAGCAGAGCGGAATGGCGGTTGACACTTTCTGCTCGCAGGCTGACCTCGCAGCAACACTGCTCGCGCAGATGGGCATCGCGAACGAGGATTTTATCTTCAGCCACGACATATTCGACAACAATCAGCCCCACTACGCTTTCTGGACCTGGAACAATGCCTTTGGTTTGAAAGACAACGAGGGAAAGACCATTTACAACCTGACGGGAGATAAGACAATCCAGAGCGAGGGAGTTGCACCTGTATATGAGCAGGTAGGCAAGGCCATCGTACAAACCATACATCAGGATATACGCAAACGATAGATATGAGAAGCCGCAGCCACATACTCTTTATTCTGCTCACCGCCCTGGTGGTGGTGCTCTTTGCCGCCGACATGATGGTCGGATCGGTAGGCATCTCAGCCAAGGAGGTGCTGGCAGCACTTATGGGTGGTGGCGACCCCGTAACACGCAAGATTGTCATCGACATACGTCTGATTAAGGCCATCGTTGCAATTCTTGCCGGTGCGGCACTCGCCGTAAGTGGACTGCAGATGCAGACTCTGTTCCGCAACCCGCTGGCAGGGCCTTATGTGCTTGGCGTAAGTTCTGGTGCGAGCCTTGGTGTGGCTCTGTTTATTTTGGGAGCACCACTGCTGGGCATAGGTGGCTCGGCGTGGCTCTCTACCGTAGGCGTTGCGGGTGCTGCATGGATTGGCGCAGCGGCAATACTGGCTGTTGTAGCGGCTGTAAGTCAAAGGATAAAGGATATTATGGTGATTCTCATCCTCGGTATGATGGCCAGCTCGGGCGTGAGTGCCATAGTGCAGATTCTGCAGTATATGAGCAACGAGGAGGCACTGAAGAGTTTTGTAATATGGACAATGGGTTCACTGGGCGATGTCACCACATCGCAGCTTGCGCTGGTAGCACCCGCCATTATAGCAGGACTCATCATCTCCATATCGGTCATAAAGTCCCTTAATCTTCTGCTTCTGGGTGAGAGCTATGCCCGCACGATGGGACTCAATATACGTCGCACGCGTTCGCTCATACTATTGTCAACAACTCTTCTGGCGGGAACAGTCACAGCCTTCTGCGGCCCTATCGGATTCATTGGACTCGCCATACCGCACGTAGCACGCATCCTCTTCCGCGATGCCGACCATCGCACGCTGTTGCCCGCTGCTGCGCTGACGGGAGCCGTATCGCTACTCATATGCGACATCATATCGAAGATATTGGTTCTACCCGTAAATACCATCACTGCCCTGCTGGGCATCCCCATCGTCATATGGGTTGTTATTCGCAATAAGAGTATAGTATAAGGATGATTCGTTTTGACAACATACGTCTGGGTTATGGCAACCGCACACTGATAGAGAACCTGTCGGCCACGATCAAGCGCGGCGCACTCACCGCATTGGTGGGTCGCAACGGTACGGGCAAAAGTACGCTGCTACGCGCAATCGCTCAACTTGGTGATGTGCTCTCGGGCGAGATTCTACTCGATGGACATCCCTTGCAAGAACTTACACCCTCGGCGATGGCCTCGATGGTAGCCTTCGTGACAACGGACAAGGTGCGCATTGCCAATCTGCGCTGCCGCGACGTGGTGGCTCTGGGTCGTGCACCCTACACCAACTGGATAGGCCGCATGCAGGAGCAGGACAAGGCTATCGTGGAGCAGGCATTGGCATCGGTAGGTATGAGCGACTATGCCGACAAGACAATGGACAGGATGTCGGATGGCGAGTGTCAGCGAATAATGATTGCACGCGCATTGGCACAGCAGACGCCCATTATCCTGCTCGATGAGCCGACGGCATTTCTCGACATGCCCAACCGATACGAGCTCTGCACGTTGCTGCGCCGACTGGCGCACGAGGAGCAGAAGTGCATACTCTTCTCGACACACGAGCTGGATATTGCCCTCTCGCTTTGTGATGCCGTAGCACTCATTGCACCTCCCGAGTTGCATATCCTGCCCACCGACGAGATGGTGCGCAGTGGTCATATCGAGCGACTCTTCACAACGGGAATCGTTGAGTTCGACCCTCAGACACGCACGGTAAGCGTAAAGGAGAAATAGAAAAAGGTTGTCCAACTCGTAAGTTGTGACAACCTTTTTGTCTGTAAACCTCCTCCTATTATGTGATCACGCTACTTAAAAGCGCAATCCAAAGTACATACGCCACGAGGTGGTATTGAGATCTATCGCTATGCCCGGCATCAGCTCGCTCAACTCGCCAAGATCATCATACGAGGTCTTGCCCGCACGATACTCCACACCAAGCGAGAGCACGCGCCACGCCACCGAGACACCGGCATTAAAATATGTAGCATAATTTTTCATAAAGAGTTCGTTCTCCACGGCATAGACCGTAGAGAATGTAGGCGTAACACGGAAATAGGTACTGATCTTCAGATGATGGACGGGATTGACCGTAATCGAAGGACCCAGCTGCATGCCGGCATCGAGTTGATAGAGCGTCTCGTCGTAGGCACCATCGAAGATACTCGTAAGCGGCTGATTAAAGCAGGCACCATTCAAGTCGAGCCACGTCCAATCCAGACCAAACTTCAATACGCGACCTACGGGCTTGCGATGCAGATAGAAGGTCTTACCCCAGCTAAGAGCTGCACCCCAATCGCTATGCATGCTGGCCAACTCGTCGATATTGGTTGTGGTATTCTGCGACACATAAGCCAGATTGAGATAATCGGAGCGTCTGCGCCAAATTCGATCCATCTCCCACTTATCCTGCTCCTTAGAGCGTTCTATGCGGCGCTCCCACTTAGCCTTTGGCCGTGCCGCAATGTCACCCACTCCCGTAATGAGGAGCAGCAACGAGAGCATCAATATTCTCTTCATAATCCAACCGTTTTGTTACTTCTCACCAAAAGCCAGATCGCCAGCATCACCAATGCCCGGAACAATATATGAACGCGAGGTGAGCTCGGCATCAACTGCACCCAACCACAACGTTGTCTTGCGCGAAGGCAGATGACGCGTCACATAATCTACACCCTGCTCACTGGCAATAACCGAAGCGATATGGGTATGCTCCGGCTCTCCACCCTTGGCAATCAAGGCTTCATACGCCAGCACAAGCGATGTACCCGTAGCCAGCATAGGATCAACAAGGATAAGTGTCTTACCCTCAAGATTGCAATTGGAGATATACTCCACCTTGACCTTGAATGATCCATCCTTCGAGCTCTTGCGATAGGCCGACACGAAGGCACTCTCGGCATCATCGAAGTAGTTGAGAAAACCCTGATGCAGCGGCAGACCAGCTCGGAGAATAGTTGCCAGCACAATCTTATCACTGATCAGCTCAATAGAGGCCTCACCCAGCGGAGTCTCGACAACGTGGGTCTTATAGTTGAGTGAACGCGAAATCTCATAACTCATCACCTCGCCAATACGCTCCAGGTTGCGGCGAAAACGCATCGAATCGCGCTGCACCTCGCGGTCGCGAATCTGAGCAATGAACTTGTTGAAAACGGAGTTTCCTTTACTTAAAATATGAATCATAGCCGAAGGGGTTTCAATTTATTAATAGAGGAAATTGTTGAACGGATATCGACCTGCGTGTATCTCACGAACCATGCCGTAGAGATCCGTACGCAACTTTTCTATATTTAACTTCTCCACAGCCGAGATAAAGATACAGGGGGTGTTGGCCTTGGCAATCCAGCTCTTCTTCAGATCCTCCAACGAGAGGTTCTTACGCGTGGCGGGGGTCAGGTCGTCCTCATCCTTCTTCTCATATGTATAGGCATCGATCTTATTGAAGACAAGATATACAGGCTTGTCACCCGCACCGATATCCTGCAGTGTCTGCTTAACGACGGCGATCTGCTCCTCGAAGTTAGGATGTGAAATATCCACCACATGGATCAAAAGGTCGGCCTCGCGCACCTCATCATGTGTTGACTTGAACGACTCGATAAGCTCCGTAGGTAGTTTACGAATGAATCCAACGGTATCCGAGAGCAGGAACGGCAGATTGTCAAAGACAACCTTGCGCACGGTGGTATCGAGTGTAGCAAAGAGTTTATTCTCAGCAAAGACCTCGCTCTTTGAAACAAGATTCATGAGTGTAGATTTGCCCACGTTGGTATAACCCACCAGCGCCACGCGCACCATCGAACCACGGTTTGAACGCTGCACGGCCATCTGACGGTCGATCTTCGAGAGTTCCTCCGTGAGTTTTGATATGCGGTTGCGAACGATACGGCGGTCGGTCTCGATCTCACGCTCACCGGCACCACCACGTGTACCCGTACCTCCTCGCTGACGCTCAAGGTGGGTCCACATACCTGCCAGACGAGGCAACATATACTCATACTGTGCCAACTGAACCTGCGTCTTGGCGTATGCTGTGCGGGCACGCGACATGAAGATGTCGAGAATCAAACGCGTACGATCCAGTATGCGGCAAGGCATCACCTTCTCGATGTTGCGAGTCTGCGAGGGCGAGAGCTCATCGTCGAAAATGACGACGTCAATCTCGTTATCGGCGCAATAGGCAGCAATTTCGTCCAGCTTGCCGGGACCTACGTAGATACGCGACGAGGGCTGCGGCAGACGCTGCGTAAAGCGACGCACGGTGACTATATCGGCAGTCTCGGCCAGGAACTCCAACTCTCCGAGGAACTCCTCGGCTTGCTCGATGGGCTGACCATCACGGATAACTGCTACAACGACAGCACGCTCGCGCAAATCCTGCGGCTCCTCGGCCTGAATATTATTCTCCTTATTTTTTGCCATCCTTTGGGGATAAAAAAAAGCATCCCGAAACAAGATAGTCGCGGGATACCTTATATTAGATACTAAATACTAGTTGTTCTGAATCTGGAATACAACGGGCAAAGTGTACTTTACACGTACGGGCTTGTTGCTCTGCATACCGGGCTCCCACTTGGGTGAGTTGCCTACTACGCGAGTAGCCTCGTCAGCCAAAGACTTATCGGGTGCCTGAAGTACCTGGATGTTTGATACCTGACCGTCGCGCTCAACCACGAATGATACAACTACACGACCAGAGATACCGTTCTCCTGAGCGATCTGGGGGTAACGAAGACGGCCCTGAACCCAGTTACGGAACTGGTTAAGGTCACCACCACGGAATGTAGGCATCTTCTCTACCTTGATGAAGGGCTGATCCTCCTCGATCTCCTCCTCCTCTACCTCAACAACTGTAGTCTCGATCTCCATACCCTCCTCGAACTCATCGAAGGTCATAACCTCTGTAGTGATCTTAGAGTCGTTGGTCACGATGTCAAGGATATCGTTGAAGACCTTAATCTCAACCTTCTTAGGAGCCTCAGGTGGCTTCTGCTCGTTACGAGTAATCTCGGTGATCTCCTCCTCAATAGGACCATAGTTCAAATC
>JAGBYV010000104.1 GCA_017628595.1 Alistipes sp. | reverse complement strand
CGAGACCATCAAGAACCGCATCCGCGAGAATCTGGCTCAGCTGCAGGCCGAGGTGGACAACAACCGTCTGGAGCAGGAGATGATCTTCTACATCGAGAAGCTCGACATCACCGAGGAGAAGGTACGCCTTGCAAACCATTGCCGCTACTTCCGTGAGGTGGCTCAGTCGGAGGAGGCTGCAGGTCGCAAGCTGGGCTTCATAGCGCAGGAGATGGGTCGCGAGATCAACACCCTCGGCTCGAAGGCCAACGAGGCAAACATGCAGATCCTTGTCGTTAAGATGAAGGACGAGCTGGAGAAAATCAAGGAGCAGGTATTAAACATTCTCTAATATGCAGAACGGTAAACTAATCATATTCTCAGCCCCCAGCGGTTCGGGCAAGACCACAATCGTAAAGCGACTGCTCTCAACATTCCCGCAGTTCGAGTTTTCAATCTCGGCCACTTCGCGCCAGCCTCGTGGTGAGGAGCGCGATGGCGTGGATTACTTCTTCCTTTCGGCAGAGGAGTTCCGCCAGAAAGTAACAGAGAACGCCTTCGTTGAGTGGGAGGAGGTATATAACGGCACCTGCTACGGCACGCTGCGCAGCGAGATGGAGCGCATATGGGCCAAGGGCAATGTCATCATATTCGATGTAGATGTGATGGGAGGCATCAACCTCAAGCGCATCTTCGGCGAGCATGCCTGCTCGATCTTCATCAAGGCCCCCTCGGTGGAGGCTTTGCGTGAGCGCCTTATTGGTCGTGGTACGGATAGCGCCGAGACCATCGAGAAGCGCGTCGCAAAGGCGGAGTTCGAGCTCTCGAAAGCCTCGGAGTTTGACTTCGTGGTGGTGAACGACATTCTGGACAATGCCGTTGCCGAGACCGAGAAGATTATTACTGAATTTCTCAAGCGATAGGGTATGGCCAAGCAACATATGATGCTTCTTTTCGGGTCGTTCAACCCTGTACATCGTGGCCACACGGCACTTGCCGAGTACGCCATCGAGCAGGGACTGTGCGATGCTGTGGCGATGATCATATCGCCCCAAAACCCCTTCAAGCAGAATATGACACTCGCCTCGGAGATGGATCGCTACGCTATGGTGGAGGCTGCGTGTAAGGCTACACGTTACCCCGACCAGATCCACGCCTCGGTGGTGGAGTTTTTGCTGGAAAAACCCTCATACACAATCAATACGCTGCGTTATCTGCAGGAGAACAACGGCCACGAGATGCGATTCTCAATCCTTATGGGCAGCGACCTTATAAACACCCTTCCGGAGTGGCGTGAGGCCGAGGAGATCATCGCAGGCTATGACATATATGTCTATCCCCGCCCGGGTGTGGAGATGACCTACAAGACGGCTCGCACCACCTTTTTGGCTGATGCACCGCAGTGTGACTTCTCATCCACGGATGTGCGCCACCGCCTGGAGTCGGGCGACGATGTGAGCAGTATGCTGACAAGGGATGTAGTGAAGTACATCCGCGAGCGAGGCCTCTGGAGCATCGAAGGCAAGATCGAGCGACTGAGCCTTCAGATTGAGGAGCAGCCCACAGCCAGCCTGCACCTTGAGCGTGGCAAGTGCTACTACCGCAGAAACGAGTGGGGCAAGGCCATCAACGACTTCCGCCGTGCCGAGGAGCTGGATACAGAGTGTGTCGAGGCCGAGCAGTTCCGCAGGATGACAGAAGAGATTTTAGAGTACCGATACAAAGATATTTACAACCCATGATAGAGATAGATGACAAGATAGTTAGTGCTGACCTTTTGCGCGAGTGCTTTGCCTGCGATCTGGGCAAGTGCAAGGGCATATGCTGCGTGGAGGGCGACGCTGGCGCACCCCTCGATATCGAGGAGGTGGATATTCTGGAGCAGGAGTATGAGAACTACGCTCCCTATATGACCGAAGAGGGCTGTGCAGCCATCGAGCGAGATGGTTTTATGGTTGTTGACACCGATGGCGACTACACAACGCCTCTTATTGACAATGCTGCCTGCGCCTACTCATTCGAGGAGAACGGCATAGTATTCTGCGCCATTGAGCGAGCCTACCGCGAGGGCAAGTGCTCATTCCTCAAACCCATATCGTGCCATCTCTATCCCATCCGCGTAAAGCAGTTCCGCAACGGAACATACGGCTTGAACTACCACCGCTGGGCGGTATGTCGCGATGCCGTGGAGTGTGGCAAGCGTCTGGGCGTGCCTGTATACAAGGCTCTCAAGGAGCCTATCATCCGCCGCTTTGGCCAGGAGTTCTACAACTCGCTCGAATGTGCCGAAGAGCTGCTCAAGGAGCAAGAATAAGTAACTAACCGCAAAAACGAAACAATACGTCAATGAACTTAACGAAAAGCCTGCTCGTAGCCGCATCGCTCTTAATAGCAGCAACGGCCACAGCACAGACTAATAACACTACAACCAACCGCGACTCACTGCCCGCCGATGCCGTCATCGTAAAGCGTGTACCCCTGGAGTCGAAGCCATCGCTGCAGTCAAAGGAGGATGTACTGGGGGTGGACACTATCCCCTCGACAAGCGAGGGCTTGAACATCGTGCTCTACAACGACAACACGTGGCAGTATGTACGAAACAGAAATATCGACGTACTGGACGAGACCATCTACACCGAAAACTGGAACGACAAGATCCAGCCCTACAACATCGAGCAGAAGGATCTGCCCATATCTATGGTTATCGACCTGGTGGATTCGCTCAAGAGCTATCACTACCCCTTCAAGGGTCGCGTGACGTCGAAGTATGGTCCGCGTCGTGGACGAGTACATCAGGGTACGGATATCGATCTGGAGACGGGCGATCCGGTATATGCCACGTTCGATGGTCGTGTGCGTGTAACCACATTCGTTAGAGGCGGTTATGGAAATCTGGTCATCATCCGTCACGACAACGGTCTGGAGACATACTACGGTCACCTGTCTGAGATCAGCGTCAAGCCCAACGACTGGGTTACGGCTGGTCAGGTCATAGGTAAGGGTGGTAATACGGGTCGCAGTACCGGCTCGCACCTGCACTACGAGATGCGCTACAAGGGCCATACGTTCGACCCCGAGCGACTGATTGACTTCGCGACAGGCACACTGCGCCGCGAGACATTCCTTCTCAAGCGCACATATTTCAGCCCCTATTCTCGCTTTACGCAGGACTTCGAGGAGGAGATACAGAGCGACGAGGAGGATAAGCGCATAGCAGCCGAGGCAGCCGCCATCAAGTATCATATCGTCAAGCGTGGCGATACACTGGGACGCATCGCTATCAACAACCACACTACGGTGACGAAGCTCTGCCAGCTGAACGGCATCAAGAAGACCTCAACGCTGCGCATCGGCCAGCGAATAAGAGTAAGATAACGGCTAAAAATAGTATAAATAGAGGCTACCTCCTTTCGGGGTAGCCTTTATTATTTATTTATGTGTAAAAGAAATTACTTCAGTAGTATCGTGCAGCGCTCGGCGCTCAGGTCGGCCACACGCTGTGCCCACACCTTGGGAGGGTTCTCCACGGGCTGTGCCCACCAGAAACCGTTTGACGAGTAGGTGACAACGGCCTCCTCCTTCGTTGTTCGCAT
>JAGBYV010000103.1 GCA_017628595.1 Alistipes sp. | reverse complement strand
TGTGGTAGGAGCAAGCTGCAGGATGCAGGCCTCCTCCTTACCGCCTGTATTGAGGTGAATATCCGAATTCTTGGCCAGTGTAGAGGCAGCATTGCCCGTAATTGAGATGAGCACATTACCATTGGTATGGATGAAGGGGACGATCTTCAGCACCTCGTCCGTCTCGCCCGAATGTGAGAGAGCCAGCACCACATCTCCGCGAGAGATCATACCCAGATCGCCGTGAAAAGCCTCGCCCGGATGGAGGAAGAAGCTCGGCGTACCGGTACTTGCCAGCGTAGCGGCAATCTTGCGACCAACGAGTCCCGACTTACCCATACCGGTGATGATGACCTTGCCCTGGCACGCCAGCATACGATCCACCGCACCGATAAACTCATCACCAAGCGATGCAGCCATCTGCTGCAATGCCTCGGCCTCAAGGCGCAACGTGCGCGAAGCCAATTCCAATATCTCCTGTGAAGTTAATACGTTGTCCATTAGTTTTAGGTTTTTCTTGTTTTACAGCAGGCGCTTGATCACCTCCTCCAACTCTGCGAGTGGCAACATATTGGGGCCATCGCTCATAGCCGCATCGGGTTCGGGGTGGGTTTCGAAGAAGAAGCCATTGGCACCAAAAGCCTTGGCAGCTTCGGCCATAGCGGGCACGAACTCACGGTTACCACCCGTCTTGCCACCCGCAGCGCCGGGACGCTGAACACTATGTGTACAGTCCATAACAACAGTAGGCGAGATCTTCAGCATATCGGCAATGTTGCGGAAATCGACCACAAGGTTATTATAGCCATACATATTGCCACGCTCTGTGAGCCACACCTCCCTGGCACCCGAACGCACAGCCTTCTCGTAGGGGTAGAGCATATCCTCACCCGAGAGGAACTGCGCCTTCTTGATATTTACGATACGCTCGGTCTTGGCGGCAGCCACCAGCAGATCGGTCTGACGGCACAGGAAGGCGGGGATCTGAATCACATCGATCACCTCACCCGCAGGTGCAGCCTGCCACGCCTCGTGGATGTCGGTGCAGAGCTTAAGGCCCCACTTCTGTTTAACATCCGAGAGCATCTGCAAACCCTTATCAAGGCCCACGCCACGGTATGACGTAAGCGAAGTGCGGTTAGCCTTATCGAACGAGGCCTTGAAGATGATGTCAACGCCCAACTTATTATTAATCTCAACCAGACGCTCGGCCACACAATCCAGCAACTCGGCCGACTCAATAACGCACGGTCCTGCAACAAATTTTTTCATTGTCTATTATGAATTTTGCTTTTTCAAAAACTCTTCGGCACGCTCCAGATCTTCGGGAGTATCGATGCCGATGGTCTCCACATCGGAGATACCAACACCAATCTTATAGCCATTCTCCAGCCAGCGCAGCTGCTCCAGCGACTCCGCCTTTTCGAGCCTTGACTGGGGCAACGATGTCACCTCACGCAACACATCACGGCGGAAGGCATACATACCTATATGTTTATAAAAAGTATGCTCTGCGAGCCACTCCTTGCGCTCCACACCACGCAGGTAGGGAATAACCGAACGCGAGAAGTATATGGCTCTTGACTGCGCATCCAGCACCACCTTGGGCGAATTGGGATTCTCCAGCGCCTCAATGCCATCCTCCACCGTAAAGGGTTTTACCAGTGTAGCAATGTCGGTTGTCTCATCCTCAAAGCAGGCCATAATGGCACTAAGTTGCGAGTGAGCGATGAAGGGCTCATCGCCCTGCACGTTGATTACCACGTCATACTCCTCGCCCTGCTTGCAGTATGCCTCCCAGCAGCGGTCCGTACCACTACGGTGCTCCGTAGAGGTCATTACACACTCGCCACCAAAGGCCTCAACAGCTGCCATGATACGCTCATCATCGGTAGCCACAACAACACGCTCCACAACGCCTGCCACCTGCTCATAGACGCGCTCGATGACCTGCTTGCCACCCAGCATAGCCAGTGGCTTTGCCGGAAAACGCGTGGAGGCATAGCGTGCGGGGATGATTGCTATAAACTTCAGTTTGCTCATATCTATACTATTTCAATGCCAGCGAAAGCACCTCCTCGATGCGCTTAACGTAGTGGAAGGCAAGTCCCGCCACGTACTCCGCCTTGATCTCCTCAACATCCTTGCGGTTGTCCTCGCAGAGTATAAGTTCGGTGATGCCTGCTCGCTTGGCTGCCAAAATCTTCTCCTTGATACCTCCCCCGGGCATTACGCGGCCACGCAGAGTCATCTCACCTGTCATAGCGATGCGCTCCTTGACCTGGCGACCCGTAAAGGTAGAGACCATCGAGGTCACCATCGTGATACCTGCCGACGGACCATCCTTCGGAATAGCACCCTCGGGAACGTGGATTTTGAGGTTCTTCTTCTCTAACACCTCGGCCGAGATGCCCAGCTCATCTCAGTGAGCCTGCACACACTCATAACCGATGGTAGCCGACTCCTTCTTCACGTCGCCCAGAT
>JAGBYV010000102.1 GCA_017628595.1 Alistipes sp. | reverse complement strand
CTTCTGATGCTCACCGAAGGTCTCGTAGTCCATAAAGAGGTTCATAACCTCACCATTCTCATCGGCTACCCACTGCGCAAACTTATCGGCTGTCAAAGGATACTGATCCCAGCCCTGGTTAGAGAAGCGGAATGCAATATCGTCAGATAGCTTGTAGTTACGGAGCAATACACGCAGGCGGTTGTCGATCGAGTTAGTGTAGATGTAGTTGGGCGACTTCCAACCCATGACGTGGCGCGCACCTTCAGCAAGAATAGTCTTGAAACCAAGCTCAGACACCATCTCGCCAATCTGGTCAGAGTAAATCAACTCTGTGTTGCGGAATGCTACGGGCTTCTTACCGAACTCCTCCTTGATCATCTTGGTGTGGAGCTTTACCTGCTCAACAAAGTCCTCCTTTGATGAGAGTGCCGCCAGAGAGTGAGAGTATGTCTCGGCCAGGAACTCTACGCTGCCAGTCTCGGCCAAGGCACGGAATGAATCCAGAACCTCGGGAGCGTAAGCACGGAACTGCTCAACAGCAGAGCCGGTGATCGAGAAGCTACACTTGAATGCGCCCTTGTTCTCCTTGATAAGCTTCAAAAGCAAGGCATTCATAGGCAGGTAGCACTGACGTGCAACCTTCTGCATGATGGCGCGATTGGTGAAATCGTCGAGGTAGTTGTGATCCTTACCGATATTGAAGAAACGATAAACCTTCAAACGCCACGGCTGATGCACCTGAAAATATAAGCAAACAGTTTTCATATCTTGTGTTTTTATTATTTTGCACATTCGTTAATAGCATCCTCATATACAGCCTTGATCTTTGCAGCGGCATTGTTCCACTTCAAGCCGGTAACCTCCTCAAGACCCTTCTCTGAGAACATCTTCGCCATGGCGGGATACTTAACAAAGCCATAGATTGCATCGGCCATAGCATCCACATCCCAGTAATCGACCTTCACGGCATAGTCCAAAACCTCGGCTACACCACTCTGCTTCGAGATAATAGAGGGCACATTGGCACGCATAGCCTCCAAGGGTGAGATACCGAAAGGCTCCGACACTGAGGGCATGATGTAGACGTCTGAGAGCTGGAACATCTTATGCACATCGTCACCCTTCAAAAAGCCGGTAAAATGGAAGCGGTCGGCAATACCCAGACGCGCTACGCGACGGATAACATGGTTCATCATATCACCCGAACCTGCCATTACGAAACGTACGTTTGGTACTCGCTTAAGCACCTTTGCAGCAGCCTCAACAAAATAGTCGGGACCCTTCTGGAAGGTGATACGACCAAGGAACGTCACGATCTTATCCTTAACACCGCGCTCGGGCAACGCCTGCTCCTTCTCGGCAAAACGCACGGCATTGTGTACCGTTACGACCTTCTCGGCAGGGATGTTATACTTCTCGATAACGATATTACGGGTAAGGTTCGACACGGCAATCACACGGTCGGCAGCAGCCATACCGGCACGCTCGATCTCATATACGCGGGTATCGATATTGTCGCTTGACGAACGGTCGAACGACGTAGCATGCATATGCACCACCAACGGCTTGCCCGACACACGCTTTGCAGCGATACCAGCAAAGTAGGTGAGCCAGTCGTGAGCATGGATGACATCGAACTGACCCTCCAGCTGACGTGCAACCTCGGCTGCAACAACAGCATAGCGGGCAACCTCCTCCATCAGGTTAGCACCATACTTACCCGAGAAGGTGTAGCGCTGTGTCCAACTGTCACCCTGCTTCTCCCAGAACTTGCGACCTGTGCGCTCGTAACCCTCACGGTAGGTGGCAAACTCCTCGGGAGAGATATAGGGAACCATATTTGAATCGATGTGAATGAACGAAATCTTGCGCATGATGTCGTCAGCACCCTCGATCGAAGAGTCGCAGTAGCGTGCCTCCACGTCGCTGGCGTTAACCACCTTTACGAATCGCTCATCCTCGTCGCCCGAAGCGCGAGGCATCACGAAGATAACCTCCACATCGTTACGTGCCAGACCTCGGGTCATGCCGTAGCATGCCGTACCCAAGCCTCCGGCAATATGAGGCGGGAACTCCCAACCAAACATTAATACTCTCATCCTATAATCGTTTTATCTATTTCTTCTTGCGTACACACTTCTTTGCGGGCTTCTCTCCCTTCTCCTTTGCGATAGTCTTCTTCCACTGCTCAATGAGTGAATGGATATAGAGCAGACCGCCTACACTTGTTGCCTGTGAAAGACAACCGCGCGCGCGGAAGGGAGGATCTCCCTCGAAGCACTCGCTCACCGAGCCGATACATGAGGTCTGAATCTCAGTCTCGAAACCTGAGAGCAACTCCTCAGCCGAGGGCAGGAAGCGCTCACCGGCAATTGCAAAGCAAGCCTTGGTGTAGAACATCAGAGGCCATACCCATGTAGAACCGTTGCGTGAAGCAAGATCCTGCGAATGCTGATCCTCACCATATGAAGGCTCATAGAAGGGGTTATGCGGAGAGAGTGAACGAACTCCGCGAGGGGTAAGCAAGTGACGGCGCACTACGGCCAGCGTATCCATCAACTGCTCCTCGTTGAGCATCGTGTAATCCAATCCACATGCCACAAGCATATTTGCACGGCGATATTTATTGACCTCGTAGTCGTTTACATAGTCGGCCAGGTAACCATCCTCCAACCAGAACTTCTCGATAAATGATTTCTGAATCTTGGCAGGCATCGCAGACCAGCGCTCAACGAACTCCTTATCCTTATATTTACGGGCCAATGCAAGCGTATAGCATACAGCATTGTACCACAATGCCTCGATCTCAACGGCATAACCGGCACGCTGTGCCACGGGGCGGCCATCAACCTTGGTATTCATCCACGTGAGGCACTCACCCTCGGCAGCAGCCCACACAAGGCCGTTGTCGTGCAATACGACACGATCGCCAAAGCCACGGCGGTAAGCCTCCAGCACTGACTTCATAGCCTCGCCATAGCGCTCCCACAACTTCTTTGCAGTGATATGCTTCTCCAGATTCTGCAGCGTCCAGTAGAACCACAGCGGTGCGTCGGCAGCACCCCATGCTGAAGCCGAACCCGAGAAACAGCCATCGTGCATCTGGCTAACCATCGTATCGAGTACATCCAGACAATCCTCCTTGTAGTTCTGCTCAAGCACGATACCCGGCAGTGAGATAAGGGTATCGCGACCTACTGTTCCATACCAGGGATAGCCAGCTATCATCTCGGTACGGCCACCCGGACGGCGTACGATGAACTGACGCGCCGAATGGTGCAGACAACTAAGGAAGTCAATCTTATGAGTACGACGAGCGATTGAGGCCTCGTAGATCTGCGAGATGGTCTCATTAGTTGCCATCTCGTCGGTAGCAGCCGAGAAGATTACGCTCTCACCCTTCTTGATGGGCATCTCGAAGTAACCCGTAGTCAAGAGATCCTCATAACCGTCGTAACCGCGCTTGATCTCCTCGGGGTACTCGAAGTCGTAGTACCAGTCGGGAGCAGCGACAAATTCTGCGCCGGCCTTATTGGTCTGCAGGTAGAGCCAGGGGTAGCCCTCGTAGAGCTTACACTTGACACCACCAGCAATGGGATACGAACGGCCATTAGCCTCCATATTTGCCTTCGAGAGCGAATGCTTGTTACGGAAGGCGAAGAAAGGACGCAGACGGAGCGTAGTATCCGAGTGGGCATCGACAAGCGTGTAGCGGATCATGAGCTGCGTGCGCTTATGAATCCAGAGCAACTCCTTACGCAATACAACACCACCCACGCGATAGGTGATCGTAGGGGTAGGAGTATATTTGAAATCGGTGATATACTTATGGCCGCGGGGCTCATATACACCACGATAGCGATGCAAGGCCAGATTGAAGGACTGGTCGTGCTGGATGATGGTCTCATCAAGCGAAGAGAGCAGGACATAAGCCTCGTCGCTCTCGTTAATGGGAGCAACCATCAGGCCATGGTACTTGCGAGTATTACAACATACGATCGTTGTACTCATATAACCGCCCTTACGGTCGGTTGCCAGCATTTCGCGTTGCAACGAATACTCGAGGTTACCTAACTCACTCTTGTCAAATGTTAGTGCCGACATATTAAAATTTTTGAATATATTACTTATCTATTGTAAAGTTAGTGAAAATTGCGTTACGTTGTTCTTCTTTTTTAAGGAATTATTTCGTTTTGCAATAAAAAAGAACCTTTTTCACTATGTTTGAGCCTAAAAAAATCGTTTCAGGCAGGCATTGCTGCCCGAAACGATAATCTACTCAACGGATTAAGCCCACTTTACAAGAGCGAAATCCATACGGTGGGGCAAGCGGTCGTTCTTGGGATATACACGCAATGCCACATCGAACGAACCTGTACGAGCAGGTGTATAATCGATCGAGAATGTTACCTCGCTGCCGTTAACCGACTTAACCTCCAAAGGCTTTGTAGCAACCACATTCACAGGCTCGCCAGCCTCAATCTGCTTAGCCACAACCAACTCTACGCCCAAATCCTCGGCACGCAGGTTAGCCACATCGAGTGTAACCTCATAGAGATACTTCTTATCTACAAAGATAGCCTCATTATCCAACTCAACACGCTGAACACCAAGGATCTTCACATTATCCCACGCAGCTGACACCTTACGCTTCCATGCAGCCATCTCGCGAGCCATACGGTAGTTGTTCTCCACCATCTGCTCCTTACGAACAGCCAACTTATTGTAGAAGCGATCCTCGTAGTCGATCAACTGACGGTTCATCGTAAAGTTAGAAGCGATATCGGCTACACACTTCTTAACGGCTGTAACCCAACGGTGAGGAATACCGTCCTCGCCACGATCGTAGTACATAGGCACGATCTGATCCTCGATAGTGTTGTAGATCATCTCGGCATCGAGCTCATTCTGGAAGCCCTGGTCAGCATATGAACGCTCCATAGGAAGCATCCAGCCAGCGCCCTCCTTGTAGCCCTCAACCCACCAGCCGTCGAGTACAGAGAACTGCATTACACCGTTCATTACACACTTCTCGCCTGAAGTACCCGAAGCCTCCAAAGGACGTGTAGGAGTATTCAACCAAACGTCAACACCCTGAACCATACGACGAGCAAGCTCCATATCGTAGTTCTGCAGGAAGATGATCTTACCAACGAACTCAGGCATCTTCGATACCTCAACGATACGCTTGATCAGATCCTGACCGGGAATATCGTGCGGGTGAGCCTTACCGGCGAAGATGAACTGCACGGGGCGCTCCTTGTTATTTACCAGCGCTGACAAACGCTCCAGGTTTGTGAAGAGCAGGTGAGCACGCTTATATGTTGCAAAACGACGTGCAAAACCGATGGTCAACACATCAGGACGGATGCGCTCAACGATCTGTACCATCTGGCGAGGTGAGTCGCAACGTACCTGCTTGGGATCGCTGTAACGAGCACGGATGTGGTTGATCAAACGCTCCTTGAGTACCACACGCTCCTTCCACAACTCGGCATCGTCGATCTTGTGAACACCCTGCCATGCGGGGATATTATATACGTGAGAGTTGAAGCCCTCGGGGAAGTAACGCTCGTACAGACGACGAAGGTTAGACGCTACCCAAGTGGGGAAGTGAACACCATTGGTTACATAGCCAATGTGCAACTCGTTCTTGAAGTAGCCGGGCCACATGTTACCCAGGATATCCTTTGATACCTCGCCGTGCAACCATGATACGCCGTTTACCTCCTGTGACAGGTTACATGCCAATGCCGACATAGAGAAACGCTCGTTGGGATCGTTGGGGTTGGTCTTACCGAGGTTGATGAACTGCTCCCAGGTAATACCCAAAACGTCGGGATAGTGCGACATATACTGACGCATCATAGACTCGGGGAATGCATCGTGACCTGCGGGCACGGGAGTATGTGTTGTAAAGAGTGATGAAGCACGTACAACCTCCATAGCCTCTGAGAATGACAAGCGCTTCTTTGAGATGAGGTTGCGGATACGCTCAATACCGATAAATGCTGCGTGACCCTCGTTGCAGTGGTAAACCTGCTGCTTGATACCCATCTTCTCCAGAGCACGGATACCACCTACGCCGAGCAAGAGCTCCTGCTTGAGACGGTTCTCCCAGTCGCCACCGTAGAGGTAGTATGTAATCTGACGATCCTCATCGCGGTTTGCCTCGTAATCGGTATCCAAGAGGAAGAGGTCG
>JAGBYV010000009.1 GCA_017628595.1 Alistipes sp. | reverse complement strand
TCTCCTTGGGGTAGTTGATCAGGATCACGGGACGCTTGAAGTGCTCCTCAACGAGGTAGCGCTCGTGCTCTGACTGAAGGTCGCAGCCCCACTCGCAGGGGAACTCGAACTTGCGGCCTGAAGCCTTCAGGATGTTGATACCCTCGGTGTAGTCCAGACGTACGAAGTCGTTGGCAAGAACAAACTCCAGACGCTCGATAAGCTCCTTGTCCCACATCTTGTTCATGAACTCCAGATCCTCGCGGCAGTTCTCCAGTGCGTAACGAATCAGATACTTGAGGAAGTCCTCTGCAAGCTCCATGTTGTCCTCCAGCTCGTAGAAAGCCATCTCGGGCTCAATCATCCAGAACTCAGCCAGGTGACGAGGAGTGTTAGAATTCTCGGCACGGAATGTAGGACCAAAGGTGTAGATGCGACCCAATGAGAGAGCACCCAGCTCACCCTCCAGCTGACCTGATACGGTCAGGTTGCAAGGCTTACCGAAGAAATCCTGCGCATAGTCTACCTTGCCATCCTCGGTGCGAGGAGGATTTGCAATATCGAGTGTCGTTACGTTGAACATTGCACCAGCTCCCTCGCAGTCAGAACCTGTAATGAGGGGAGTGTGGAGGTAGTAGAAGCCGTGGTCGTTGAAATACTTGTGGATGGCGAATGCCATAGCGTGGCGGATGCGAAGCACAGCACCAAAGGTGTTTGTGCGGGGACGCAGGTATGCGATGTCACGCAGGAACTCCAGCGAGTGACCCTTCTTCTGCAAGGGGTATGTCTCGGGATCGGCTGTGCCGTAGATCTCGATCTGTGCGGCCTGAACCTCTACGCCCTGACCCGATGCGGGTGACTCAACGAGCTTACCATCAACGCGGATGCAGGCACCCGTGGTGATGAGTTTGAGCTGATTCTCATCGAAGGATGCCAAATCAACCACAATCTGAATATTTCCAATGCACGAACCGTCGTTCAGTGCGATAAATGCTACGTTTTTGTTACCGCGCTTGGTGCGTACCCAACCCTTGACGGTAATGTCGCTGCCAACGGCGCCTGATTTCAGAATCTCTGCAATTCTCTGCGTTTTCATGATCTTTATGTTTTTATTTTGTTATTTTTTCTTCAGCTTTGTCGCGGGCGGATGATGTGCGCCCGTATCAATCCACAAAGGTAGGGAATAATTTGCTATTTGTCAAAAAAAAAGTACCTTTGCAAACGGTACTTTGTACCGTCAAGCGTTAAAAGAGTATTAACGACTAACTTTTTACTCCCGATTATGAAGAAGTTTATCCTTTTGGGCATGGCCCTGTGTTCGATAATTGCAGCCGAGGCTCAGAATGCCCGAGTCTATCGCTCAGAGTTTCTGACCTACGACAAACGCGAGGATGCGGTGGCTGACCGCCGCTCTGAGACGGCTCGTTATACCGATTTCCGCCCCGAGCGCATAGCCATTGCCGGTGGCGAGATCCGTTACGTGCAGAAGGTGCAGATCGATGCCACGATGAACGATTATAACCTCTACCTGCATCTGGAGAATGTAGGTATGGCCTACACTCTCTTTATCAACAATGAGCCTGTTGCCGAGATTGAGGACCCCATCACACCGTCGGATTTTCTGCTCTCGCCCTATATGCGTCAGGGTGTGAATGAGATAATGCTCGGTGTGCGTCACAGCCGTACACCGCAGTTGCAGGAGAATATCTTCCAGTTGGATTTTGCGGAGTTTGAGAATAGTTATCTCTTTGCGCAGCGTCGTCTGGCTGTGCGCGATTTCGATATTCTGCTTGAGCCCGACACCACGCGCCAGTATGCAAAACTTAAGCTGGATGTGATTGTGGCCAACGATTTCAATTTTGCCGAGAAGATTCAGGTGGGCTTCGATATTTACGATCCGAAGGGAAAACTCATGGAGTATAGTGTCAACGAGATTGAGGTTGAGGGTCGTTCGATTGACACCCTTTCGTTCAAGCCCGACATCTACCACGCCTACGATTTCAAGTGGGGCGATGGTCAGCGTCCGCTGTATGATGTGATGCTCTACGTCAAGCGTAACGGCATGTTGTGGGAGTATATTCCCCTGAAAGTTGGTTTTGGTAAGACCGAGTATCGTGATGGCAAGTTCTACCGTTTCGATAAGATTCTTCACCTGCAGAAGAAGGAGCATTTCAATGCAACGCCCGACCGCCAGCAGACCTACAAGGAGATTGAACAGCTGAAATTACGTGGATATAATACACTCTGTCCGGACTATCCTCAGCCCAAGTGGTTCTACGATATGTGCGATGCAGCAGGAATGTTCGTAATCGATTGTGCCAATATCAATTCGCCGACCAATAGCAACAACCGAGCCATCGGTGGTACGCCGGCTAACGATCCCAAACTGGTGGATGAGTATCTGCAACGCGTGAAGTCGATGTATTATCGTTCGCGCAACCACTCATGTATCGTGGCATTCTCGCTCGGTGGCGCGCAGTCTGGCAATGGCTACAATATGTACAAGGCCTACGAGTGGCTCAAGTCGGTGGAGAAGTCGCTTCCTGTCTTCTACGATGGTGCCGAGGGTGAGTGGAATACGGATAATCAAGATCAGTAACCCGCTATATGAATATTGAACTCATTGTTGTCGGCAAGACCGACTCGAAAGAGGTGGAGGCTCTGGTGGAGATGTACTCAAAGCGAGTGAATCGCTATTGCCGCTTCTCGATTACGACGCTTGCCGATGTCCGCAACACGCGCAATATGACCTCCGCCAAGCAAAAGCAGCTGGAGGGAGAGGCTATCCTGCGTCTTGTGGGCGATGGCGACTGCCTCGCGCTGATGGATGAACGTGGTGCGCAGTACACCTCGGTGGAGTATGCGCAGTGGTTGCAGAAGCGTATGCTTAGCGGCGTGAAGCGCCTGGTGCTGGTTATCGGCGGGCCCTATGGATTCTCGGATGAGGTGTATGCCCGTGCCAATGAGAAGATATCGCTCTCGAAGATGACCTTCTCGCATCAGATCGTGCGTGCAATCTTTGCCGAGCAGTTGTATCGTGCCTTCACGATTCTCAATAATGAACCATATCATCACGAATAAGCAATGAAAATATTTCGTACAAATACTCTCCTTACGGCGTGGCGCATCTTGTTGCTCTACGTCGTATTGATGTTGTGCCGAGTGGTATTCTACCTCTACAATAGCGAACTTATCGGCCCATTGCCCCGCGAGGAGTGGTGGAGCCTATTGTGTGGCTCGCTGAAGTTTGATACCGTCTCAATACTCTATGCCAATGCCGTATTCATTCTGCTCTCGATGGTGCCCCTGCATCTGCGTGAAAAGCGTTGGTGGCAAGCGATGATGTATTGGTATTATGTGGTGGTAAACGCCCTGCTGCTGGTTGTGGTCAATATGGGTGATGCCATCTACTTCCGCTATACGCAAAAGCGTTTCTCGGCCGACGAGGTTTTCTTTGCCGACAATGACAATTCGCTGCAGCTGATCTTTACCTTTGCATCAGAGAATCTGCATATCGTTCTGGCTGGTGTGGCTCTTATCGCCCTTTTGGCGTGGGGTTATCGCCGCCGCGCAAAGGTGGAAAATATTTTTGCCGGAGTGTGGTACTACGTTGTGGGTGTTGTGATGCTGGCTTTGACGGTGGGTCTTGCTATTGGTGGAGTGCGTGGTGGCTTTACCAAGATGACGCGCCCTATTACCATCTCTAACGCTACGCTCTACACGCCCGACAATGCACGCGCAACGATGATCCTTAGCAATCCGTTCAGCATCTTGCGTACCATCTCGTCGAGTGGTAAACTGCACTACGAGAAATACTTTGATGAGGCTGCGCTTGCCTCGATTTACTCGCCTGAGCACCGCCCTGCAGAGGGCACATCGGCAACTGAACTTACTGGCCGTAACGTAGTGCTCTTTATCATGGAGAGTTTTTCAGCCGAGCACTCTGCTCTGCTGCGTCCCGATATATATAAGGATGCCGAGCAGAAGGGATATACACCCTTCCTGGATTCGCTAATGCTTCAGAGCTATACTTTCTATAATATGTATGCCAACGGCAAGCGTTCGATTCAGGCTCTGCCGGCGGTGTGGAGCTCTATCCCATCGTTTAAGTCGCCCTTTGTGCTGATGCCACAGGCTATGGCCGAGACTCGCTCGCTGCCCGCCATCCTGAAGGATAAGGGTTATGAGACGATGTTCTTCTGTGGCTCGGATCATGGCTCAATGGGATTCGGTGCCTATGCTCGCCAGACGGGTATAGAGAATCTCTATAGCCGCGAAGATTATGAGAAGGTGCACGGAACTGGCGACTTTGACGGTTACTGGGGTATCTGGGACGAAAAGTTCCTCAATTATATGGGAGAGGTGCTCTCGGAGCAGAACGGGCCCTTCTTCTCGACAATGTTTACCCTTACCTCTCACCACCCCTTTGTTGTGCCTGAGGAGTATGAGGGTAAGTATCCCAAGGGACATACTCCCAACCATCAGTGCGTAGGCTATGTGGACGATGCATTCAAAAAGTTCTTTGCACGTTATGAGAATGAGGAGTGGTTCCGCAATACCATATTTATCTTTGTTGCCGACCATGTGTCGAGCGAAAAGATGACCGAGATCTTCCGTCGCTCACCGGGCGACTACCACACATTCGGCTTTATGTATGCCCCAAATAGTGCACTCGTGGGCGAGCACCGTCAGGTGGTGTCGCAAATCGATATTATGCCTACACTGCTCGGACTGATGGGTCACTCGGAGCCTTACTTCGCCTTTGGCCGCGATATCTTCAATGAACATGTGGATGAGCCTTTTGCGATAAATTATGATAACAACGCCTTCCAGGCTATCACCTCATCGCATCTTATCCGTTTTGATGAGAAGAGTGTTACGGGCGTCTATGCTATTGATGATGTGATGCATGAGAAGAATCTCTTGTCGGAGGTATCGGTGGAGCAGATCGAACAACGTATGAAGGCGATGATTCAGGGCTATTACAGCCGAGTGGAGAAAAAAGATTATATCGTTCATGATTCAGTTTCGGGAGATACAACTTTCTGATAAGTCGATCATTGATGGCTATCTGTCGCGTGCCGAGGCATCCATCTGCGACTATACATTTGTCA
The DNA here is from genome assembly GCA_017628595.1 of Alistipes sp. Lineage (GTDB taxonomy): Bacteria > Bacteroidota > Bacteroidia > Bacteroidales > Rikenellaceae > Alistipes. The sequence continues at coordinate 275 of JAGBYV010000009.1, read as the reverse complement.
ATATCTACGCCTGGCAACCCATCTACCAGACCGCTTGGGCTGAGGTTGAGGGGGCGCTTGTCGTGCGCTTTGCACTTGACGCAGAGGCTGGTTATATGATTGTCGGCGCGGAGGATTATGGCCGTGTGTTAACGGCCTTGCATCGAGAGTCCATGCGCACGAATAGTCGTTTGCGATTGGTGGGTATGTCGAGTGAGGATGCTTCGCTGTTTGCTGCCTGGGCGGAGGCAAATGGTCTTACAGAGATGTTTGCCGTGTGCGATAACCCCGATTAT
>JAGBYV010000101.1 GCA_017628595.1 Alistipes sp. | reverse complement strand
GGTTGTTTCATGGTACGATAACGAGTGGGGTTACTCTAACAAGGTTCTCGACCTCATCTCAGTTATGAAGGCTTACAACAAGTAATCTATCCATAAATAGATACTTTCAAGCGGGTTGCCCATCGGACAACCCGCTTTTTGTTTTGTTCAACGAAGAAAAGAGCGTGCCACAAAAATCTGGACACGCTCTTTTTACCTTATATATAATAATCGCTATTTCTCGCTTGGAAATTTCAGTGCTATGCTGTCGCCTGACCATTGGTTGATCATATGCACCGTGTTGTAGATCTCCTCCCCGTCTGAGGTAATCTTTATTCGCATCTTGAATGGCTTTGTCTGCTCCGGCTCGCTGTTTGTGGGGAGAGTGTGGGGTACAACATATACATAGACCTCGAGTGTCTGTTCTACGTCAATCGTAGCCTCTAGTTCGCGCGGGCCGTCAAAGCCTGAGGGGGCAACACTCAGATTCTCACCCACCGATGCCACCTTGCTCTGTACGGGAATAACGTGCAGGCTCGTGCCATTGGCATCACTCTCACCGCAGAGCATGTAAATATTGTATCGCCACAACTGGGCGAATGTACTCCTCACCTGAACGTGATATTTTCGTTTTGTACTCATCTCTTATTGTTTCAGAGTCGGCATGGTTGATTTTGAGCCAACCATGCGATAATTAATCACATAACTCACTACAAAAATAGTAATTATTTGCACAATTCGTAAAAAAGTTGTACTTTTGCCTGCTATTTGTTGCGAGATGGAGCTTAGTAAACAATATTCCGTGGCATATAAGGGGCTGAAAAACAGCACTTACGACTTTGATTTCGAGGTCGGCGATGCCTTGTTTGCAGCATACGAGAGCAAGGAGATTCTTGGTGGATGTTGTAGCGTAAAGGCTACAATGCGCAAGGGCGAGACACAGATGGAGGTAGATTTTACCATTGAGGGTGAGGTTACCTGCGAGTGCGATCGTTGCCTGGAGCCCTGCTCAGTGCCCATCGACTATGAGGGTAGTCTGGTGGTGCGTATCTCGGACGAAGAGGGTGAATACGACGGTGAGATCATGTGGGTAAATCCTGCTGATAACGAGGTCGATTTCACACAGTATATTTATGAGAGTATTGTTCTCTCTTTGCCTTATCAGAGAGTTCATCCCGAAGGTGAATGCAACCCCGATATGTTGGCTCGGTTCACTATCGCTACCGAGGCCGATTTGGCAGCCATCGAGGCTGAGGCCGAGAGCGATAAGAGCGGCATATGCGAGGGTGACTTCAATAAGTTGGCAGCATTGAAGGCTCAAATGGAAGAGGCTGAGGAGTAGAAAATATATAGAGGGCAGTTAGCAGGGCCGTTTTGTGGTAGATATTGCCATAGGTGACGCAGCCCGGCAAGCCCAATAGCGAAAGACAAACATAAACTAAAAAACAATATTGTAAAATGGCACATCCTAAACACAAAGTGTCGTCTACACGACGCGACAAGAGAAGAACTCACTACAAGGCAGTAGTTCCTACTGTTGTTACTTGCTCTAACTGCGGTTCTGCGGTACTTTATCACCGCGTATGCCCCGAGTGCGGTTTCTACCGTGGCAAGTTGGCTATCGAGAAGAAGGCTGAGTAGTGTAGTCCAAAAGCAAAGAGAGAGCCCCTTTCAGGTGCGCTCTCTCTTAATTTTTATTAACTGACGCTAAACAAACAATATATGTTGAAAATTGGTATCGATGCTATGGGTGGCGATTTTGCCCCCGAGGTAGCCGTAGAGGGTGCTGTGATGGCATTGAAGAAGATTGGCAAGGATAGCCGCATCGTGCTTTTTGGCGATGAGAAGCGTATCCGCGCTCTGCTCAAGAAGCATAAGTGCGCAGCCGAGAACTTTGATATCGTCGCTACAACCGAGGTTATCGAGATGGGCGATCACCCTGCCAAGGCCTTCATCGCAAAGAAGGATTCGAGCATGACCGTAGGCTTCCGTTATCTGGCCGAGGGTAAGATTGACGGTTTTGCCAGCGCGGGCTCTACCGGTGCTATGATGGTAGGTTGTATGCAGGTTGTAAAGCCTATCGAGGGTGTTATCCGTCCCGTTATCTCGACGTTCATACCAATCGTTAAGAATCGTCGTGGCCTCTTGCTGGACGTAGGTCTTAATGTAGATGCCAAGCCCGAGGTGCTTTCGCAGTATGGTCTTTTGGGCTCGATCTATGCCGAGGCGGTTCTTGGTATCGATAAGCCCCGCGTGGCGCTCCTCAATATCGGTGAGGAGGAGGGCAAGGGTAATGCCCAGGCCAAGGCGGCGTATGACCTGTTGAAGGAGCAGAAGGGTATCAACTTCGTTGGTAATGGAGAATAATCGTATATCTTTACCGGAAAGTATTGCGACGTTGTGGTGTCTGATGGCTTTGTCGGCAATGTAGTTCTGAAGATGGCCGAGGCTCTGTATCGTATCAATACTCGCCTTACACCCTTCAAGCCTTGGTTGCTCAACCTGCTCCGTCCCGTTCTGGAGCCCATGTGCGAGAAGTTGTATTACCATCAGAATTTCTGGAATGCAATGAACTACGAGAGCGTAGGTGGTACGATTGTAATTGGCGTCAATGCTCCGGTAATGATCGGCCATGGCGGCTCATCGGCAAAGGCTATCTGTAGCCTTATTAAGACGATGGAGCGCAATATCGAGAGCCGTGTGTGCGACAAGCTACGTGAGGCATTGAAGGAGTACGCACCCGTAGAGGAGGCGTAATCGCCACTTAAGGAAAAATAATAATGATGTGAAGGCCAATGTCTTTGCATCATTATTTTTTTTGACACTATCAGCTCTATGTCACTTGCAAAATTATTATTTTATCCATATATTTGCCTAAAATGTTAAACCATAAAAACGATACATAATGAAACATCTTTTTTTACTTTTTGCAACTGTTGTAGCTTTTGCTTCATGTGCTCCCAAGGCACAGGATGCGGCTGCGGAGGCTCCCGAGCAGAGTGCTCCCGTAAAGGTTAACCATGCTGAATATACCACCACTAACGTTGAGGGTCAGCAGCGTGTATATGATTATCTGAAGGCCAATGGCCCGTTCTTCATTACCACCGTTGATGGCGATCAGCCTCGTGTGCGTCCTTTCGGCGCCTTGCATATCTTCGAAGGTAAGATGTATCTCATCACAGGTCACGTTAAGAGTATTGCAAAGCAACTGGCTGCTAAT
>JAGBYV010000100.1 GCA_017628595.1 Alistipes sp. | reverse complement strand
TTACTTTATTATGAATTAGTGAATATATTTCTTTGTCAGATATTCCGCGCAAATATACGAAATAAAAGATTTTGTTGCAAAATTTTTCCTGATAATGTGTTGCTCTTAAAGTTATAACTATAACATCGGCCTGAAAGTCACTTCGTGAAGCTAAAAAATCAGAAAATCACCTGCCCAAGTCGTGAAAAAACGGTATATTTGTCTTAACGTGCAGATGTTTGCCGTTTAGGGTTTAATATTAACATTGAGATGATAATTATGAAGAGACTATTTTCACTTTTCGTTGCCTTGAACTTCTGTTCACTTGTTGTGGCACAACCTACGGTTGGCTCGTTGCGAGTGAATCGTATGAGTGAGCCTCAGGGCGTTGCCGACACAAAGCCAATGATGAGCTGGATTGTGGAGAGTACGGAGCGTGGCATCACCCAGTCGGCATACGAGATTGAGGTCTATGAGGGTACACGCAAAGTGTGGGATACAGGCAAGGTGGCCTCGGATTGCTCTACGGGCGTAGAGTATGCAGGCGCTCCACTCCGTTCGGGAACGCGCTATCAGTGGCAGGTGAGAGTGTGGGATAACAAGGGTAAGGTCTCAAAGTGGAGCTCTCGCGCAGAGTGGCTCTCGGGTATGCTCTCGCCAAATGAGTGGCAGGCCAAGTGGATCGAGCCTCAGTCGCAGACCACTGAGTCGCCTATGCTGCGCCGTGAGTTTTCTCTATCTAAACCTATTGCATCGGCGGTGGCTTACATCACCGCGCACGGCATGTATGAGGCCGAGATCAATGGCAAGAAGGTAGGTGAGGCTCACTATGCTCCGGGCTGGACTACCTACCATCACCGTCTGCAGTATCAGGCGTATGATGTTACCGATATGCTCCTCAAGGGCGAGAATGCCTTTGGCATAATGCTTGGCCGTGGCTGGTATCACAGCGTGCTGGGCTGGGCGGCTGATAGTGGTCGCACTACCTACCAGGTTAAGAATATGGGAGCATTGGCGCAGATTGTTGTGACCTACAAGGATGGCACACAGGAGATAATCGCAACCGACTCAGAGTGGCGCTCCTCGACGGGTGAGATTCTTATGTCAACAATCTACGATGGCGAGACCGTTGACGCCCGCAAGGCACAAAAGGGCTGGGCAACGGTTGGTTTCGATGATTCTACATGGCAGAAGGTGCGCGTGGCCGATTATCCGCTTACGGACCTTGTACCTACGGAGAGCGAGCCCGTGGTGACGCATAAGATCCTGAAGCCCGTAGCCGTGATTACCACTCCTAAGGGCGAGAAGGTGCTGGATTTCGGTCAGAACCTTGTGGGTCGTGAGATCTTTACATATAAGGGTCAGCCCGGTCAGAAGATAACCATCTCACATGCCGAGGTGCTTGACGAGAATGGCAACTTCTACACCGTGAATCTCCGTTCGGCAAAGGCTCAGAGCAATTATATCTGCAGTGGCGAGCTGGATCGCTTCGAGCCTACGTTTACATTCTACGGTTTTCGCTACCTGAAGGTGGATGGTATCGATGGCGAGCTCAACACCGATAATTTCCAGGCGGCTGTGGTCTTCTCCGACATTACAGAGAATGGTAATTTCTCATCATCTAACGATAAGGTAAACCAGTTGCAGAGCAACATCCAGTGGGGACTATCGGGCAATTTCCTCGATGTTCCGACTGACTGCCCGCAGCGTGATGAGCGTTTGGGATGGACGGGTGATGCGCAGGTATTCTTCCGCACGGCAACCTTTAACCGCGATGTGCAGAACTTCTTCCGTAAGTGGCTCAAGGATCTGGCTCTGGATCAAACCGAGGATGGTCGTGTGACCGATATTGTTCCCAATCTCAATGGCCTGGTAGGTGCAGGTCGTGTGGGCTGGGCCGATGCCGCTACCATTATCCCGTGGCAGCACTATATGGCCTATGGCGATAAATCGATTCTGGAGCAGCAGTGGGAGAGTATGAAGGCGTGGGTTGATTATGTTATCAGCCAGAGTCCGGGATACCTCTGGAATACGGGCTGGCACTATGGCGATTGGTTGTTCTATAGCGTAAATAACGATAATGCCGGCAATTCGGCCGTTACCTATACGCCGCTCGTGCAGCAGTGCTTCTTCGCAAATTCTGCTACCATCATGAGCAAGGCTGCCGAGGTGCTGGGCAAAGATAAGGATGCGGCCTACTATGCCGACGTGGCTCGTAAGGCAAAGGAGGCTTTCTGCGAGAACTACTTAACACCTGCGGGTATGCTTGTTTCATCAACGCAGACGGCATACGTGTTGGCTCTGAATTTCGATATGTTGCCCGAGAATATGCGAGCAAAGGCGGCGGCTCATCTTGCCGCTAATGTGGAGAAGTATGGCCACATTACCACAGGTTTTCTGGGTACGCCCTATATCTGTCATGTGTTGACCGAGAACGGCTATAACGATTTGGCCTATAAGCTGCTGTTGCGTGAGCAGTATCCTGGTTGGCTCTACCCCGTAACGATGGGTGCAACGACAATCTGGGAGCGCTGGAACTCGATGATGCCCGACCGCACGATTCCCGACAATGGTATGAACTCGTTCAATCACTATTCGTATGGTGCTATTGGCGATTGGCTCTATCGTGATGCAGTAGGCCTGTACGAAACATCGGCTGGATTCAAGACTATGGCCATCAAGCCTCACCCCGGTGCCGACTTTACGCAGATGCGTGCCGAGCAGATGACCCCCTATGGCCGAGCTGCTGCTGAGTGGCGCAAACATGGCGAGGAGTTTACGCTCGAGGTAGTGATCCCCG
>JAGBYV010000008.1 GCA_017628595.1 Alistipes sp. | reverse complement strand
TCGAAGAGAAGCCTCAGGATCCCAAGTCGAATTATGCTGTTGTGGGTCTTTACTTCTATCCCAATAAGGTTGTAAATATTGCCAAAAACATAAAACCGTCGGCACGCGGTGAGCTGGAGATTACAACAGTCAATCAGGAGTTCCTGCAGGATGGCGAGTTGAAGGTGCAAACCTTGGAGCGCGGTTTTGCGTGGCTCGATACGGGTACACACGACTCGCTGGCTGAGGCATCGATCTTCGTAGAGGTTATCGAGAAGCGTCAGGGCTTGAAGATTGCCTGCCTGGAGGGTATAGCATATCGCAATGGCTGGATCACGGAGGAGAAGATGACCGAGCTGGCACAACCGATGATTAAGAACCAGTATGGCCAGTACCTTCTCAAGGTGGTTGATGAGTATAAACGCAAAAGAAAGGAGATCACGAGATGAAGGTAATCAAGACAGCCATTGAGGATGTGGTGATCATCGAGCCCGATGTATTCGGCGATGCGCGTGGTTACTTCTTTGAGAGTTATTCACAGAAGAAGTTCGATGAGCAGGTGCGTGAGGTGAAATTCGTTCAGGATAACGAAAGCAAATCGAAATATGGTGTGCTGCGAGGCCTGCATTTCCAGAAGGGCAAGGATGCGCAGTCGAAGCTGGTGAGAGTGGTAAAGGGTCGCGTGTTGGATGTAGCCGTTGATATTCGCAAGGGTTCTCCTACATTTGGCAAGTACGTGGCCGTAGAACTTACAGAAGATAACCACCGTCAGTTGTTTGTGCCACGAGGTTTTGCTCATGGATTCTCGGTATTGAGCGAGGAGGCGATCTTCCAGTACAAGTGTGACAATTTGTATGCTCCGCAGTCGGAGGGCGCCATAGCGTGGAACGATCCCGAGATCGGCATTGACTGGGGATTGCCCGCGGAGGATGTTCTGCTTTCGGCCAAGGATGCAGCGCATCCGCTATTGAAGGATTCGGAGTATTTGTTTGACTATAACGTTGATTATTATGCAGAGTAAACGAGTACTTGTAACGGGAGCAAACGGACAGTTGGGTTCGGAGATGCGTCGCCTGGGTGCGGCATCGCCCAATGAATATATTTTTACCGATGTCGCTGAGCTGGATATTACCGATGGCGCAGCAGTCAGTCGGTTCGTAAAGGAGAATAATGTAAACGTTATAGTAAACTGCGCGGCCTACACCGCCGTTGACAGGGCAGAGGATGATGAGGCTACGGCCGAGTTGATAAATGCTACGGCCGTAAGAATCCTTGCCCAGGCAGCCAAGGAGGTAGATGCAGTGCTCTTCCATGTCTCTACCGATTATGTCTTTGGTGCAGAGGGTAATACACCCCGCACGGAGGAGATGCCTACCAATCCGCTCGGAGTATATGGCCGAACTAAGCTTCGTGGTGAGCAGGCTATAGCCGAGGTGGGAGCCAAGGCAATCATCATCCGTACGGCGTGGCTCTACTCGGAGTTTGGTAACAACTTCCTCAAGACGATGCTTCGTCTTACGGCAGAGAAGGCGTCATTAAATGTGGTTTTTGATCAGGTGGGCACTCCAACCTATGCGGGCGATCTTGCATTGGC
>JAGBYV010000099.1 GCA_017628595.1 Alistipes sp. | reverse complement strand
GCTAAGAAGCATGTAAATATTGATGTTACTGCGGATTATTATGGCAAGTGCATCAAGTATATGGTTATGGGAAATGTGTTGCGCAATAAGACATATCCCATCTCGGTTAGCTCGGAGCGTACGTTCCAGGCTTTGGCTATCGTGAATTATGCCAACTCTATCGGCGCTGATGCGATTGCTCATGGCTCGACAGGTGCCGGTAATGACCAGGTGCGTTTTGATCTTACTTTCGAGGTTTTTGCTCCGCAGGTAGAGATCATCACTCCTACACGCGACATGAAGCTTACCCGCGAGTATGAGATCAACTATCTCAAGGAGAATGGTTTTGAGGCCGACTTCACAAAGATGGAGTACTCTATCAATAAGGGAGTATGGGGTACATCTGTAGGAGGCAAGGAGACTCTCTGCTCGGCTACCAATCTGCCCGATACGGCTTATCCCTCGCAGCTTCAGAAGGAGGGTACGGAGTCTTTGGAGATTGAGTTTAAGAATGGTGAGGGTGTCGGCGTAAATGGCGAGGCTGTAAGTGGCGTTGCGGCTATCAATAAGCTCGAGGCTATCGGTTCGGCATGGGCTATTGGCCGTGATACTCACGTGGGCGATACTATCGTCGGCATCAAGGGCCGTGTTGGCTTCGAGGCTGCTGCACCTATGCTCATCATTAAGGCGCATGAGCTTCTGGAGAAGCATACTCTTACCAAGTGGCAGCAGTACTGGAAGGATCAGCTCGGCACATGGTACGGTATGTTTATGCACGAGGCTATGTACTCTGAGCCCGTTATGCGCGATATCGAGAAGTTCCTGGAGAACAGCCAGCGTAACGTATCGGGTAAGGTGTTCCTCACGCTGCGTCCCTACACCTTTACACTCGTAGGTATTGAGTCGGCTCACGACTTGATGAATGCCAAGTTTGCCGAGTATGGTGAGATGAACAATGCCTGGACTGCTGACGATGTGAAGGGCTTCACCAAGATTACCTCTATGCCCCTGAAGATTTATCACGCTGTAAACCCCGACGAAGAGTAATGATTAGAGTAGCTATTGCAGGTGGTGCGGGTTATACTGCAGGTGAGTTGGCGCGCATCCTGATCAATCACCCTTCGGTTGAACTGAAATATATGCAGAGCTCGTCACACGATGGCGAGCCTATCTCATCGGTGCATAGTGATTTACTCTATTGCCCGTTGCGATTTTCTGCTATCGACTTTGAGGATATTGATGTTCTCTTTATCTGTATGGGTCATGGTAATTCAGCCAAGTTCCTTGAGGAGAATCCCGTACCTGAGTCAGTTAAGATTATTGATCTAAGCAACGATTTCCGCCTCAAGGCCGATGCTGGCGAGTTTGTCTATGGCGCTCCGGAGCTCAATCGCGAGAAGATTCGCTCGGCTCGTTGCGTGGCTAACCCGGGATGCTTTGCAACCTCTATTAACCTTGCGCTTATTCCTTTGGCTGCGGCAGGTATCTTGCCTGAGGAGGTGACCGTTACGGGTATTACAGGTGCTACGGGCGCGGGTCAGAAGCCTACAAACGACACCCATTTCAGCAACCGCTCGGCTAACCTGTCAAACTACAAGGTCTTCACGCATCAGCACTTGGGTGAGATTGGCGAGACCGTTGTGGCTGCCGGAGGCTCGGAGGCTACCGACATCGCTTTTGTTCCCGTGCGCGGCTGCCATACGCGAGGTATTATGAGCGATGTGGTGGTGCGCCTGGATGAGGATATAGATGAGATTACTGAGATTTTCAAGACATATTATGCTGCACATCCTTTCGTATGCGTGAGCGATAAGCCCGTATATATGAAGCAGGTGGTAAATACCAACTACTGCTTCCTCTCATTGCAGAAGGTTGGCCGTAAGTTGCTTATTACAGCCGTAATTGACAACCTTACAAAGGGTGCTTCGGGACAGGCTGTGCAGAATATGAACCTGATGTTTGGCTTGGATGAGATGGAGGGTCTTCGTCTAAAGGCTAACTATTTCTAAAATTAGTGAGATGAAACTTTTTGATGTATATTCGCTGCTCGATATGGAGCCCGTGCGTGGCGAGGGTGCCTATCTGTGGGATAAGAATGGTGTGGAGTATCTCGATTTCTATGGAGGACACGCTGTAATCTCTATCGGTCACACCCATCCGCACTATGTGGCAAAGATTTCGGAGCAGCTCTCAAAAATAGGCTTTTATTCCAATGCCGTCATTAACACCTTGCAGGTGGAGTTGGCTGAGAAGTTGGGCCCTTTGACTGGCTATCCCGATTATGAGTTGTTCCTCTGTAATAGCGGTGCTGAGGCAAACGAGAATGCCGTTAAATTGGCCTCGTTCACTACGGGTCGTGCGCGTATATTGGCTATGCATGGTGCATTTCATGGCCGTACGAGTATGGCAGTGGCTTTGTCGGATAACCCCACAATTCAGGCGCCGGTAAACAAGACGGAGAATGTGACGTTCATTAACCTTAATGACGTGGAGGCTCTTCAGAACGAGCTTGCGAGCGAGGAGTATGCTGCCGTTATCATCGAACCTATTCAGGGCGTGGGCGGTATTCGTATGGCGTCGGATGAGTTCCTGAAGGCGGCACGTGAGGCGTGCGATGCTACTGGCACAATGCTTATCATGGATGAGGTGCAGTCGGGCTTCGGTCGTAGCGGTAAGTTCTTTGCTCACCAGTGGGCTGGCGTTAAGGCCGATATTGTCTCGATGGCAAAGGGTATTGCCAATGGTTTCCCCGTAGGTGCTATTATCGTATCTCCTGCGATCCCCGCCAAGAAGGGTATGCTGGGTACGACATTTGGCGGTAGTCATTTGGCATGTGCTGCGGCAATTGCTGTGGCGGATGTTGTGAAGGCTGAAAATCTTGTCGAGAATGCTCGCGTGATGGGTGAGAAGATTGTCGAGGGCATTAAGGGTACGAGCGGCGTGAAGGACGTTCGTGGTCGCGGTCTTATGATTGGTATTGATCTAAGTGTGCCACAGGCCGATTTCCGTCGAGTGTTGCGTGAGAAATACCATATTATGACAGGCCTTAGCGGTCAATACACGCTGCGTCTGTTGCCACCGTTGGTAATTGGCGAGAAGGAGGTCGAGCGTTTCGTTGAGGCATTCCGTGCAACGGCTACCGAAATGGGTATGTAAAATGGGTTAGAATGAAGATAAAAGTAATAAAGATCGGCGGTAAACTGATCGAAAATAATACGATACTCGCTTCGCTGTGTGATCGTCTCGCGACGCTCGGCGAGGCGTTCGTTTTGGTTCATGGCGGTGGCGTTATGGGTTCGCAACTTGCAACCAAGTTGGGCGTTGAGGTAAAGATGCACGAGGGTCGCCGTATTACCGATGCGGCAACTTTAGACATAGCCGTTATGGCTTATGCAGGTTTGGCCAATAAGCGTGTTGTTGCCGCTTTGCAGGCTCGTGGCGTGAATGCCTGCGGTCTGTCGGGTTGCGATATGGCCGTTGTGAAATCTCACCGTCGTCCCGTGAAGGATATAGACTGGGGTTTCGTTGGCGATGTCGATGAGTTCAATGCGGATGTGTTGTCATTGTTGCTCGATAATGGAGCTATACCCGTTGTCTCGCCCATCACATTCTCACCAGCTGGCGAACTACTCAATACCAATGCCGATAGTGTGGCTTCGGCTGTTGCTATGGGCCTGGCGCGTAAGTATGATGTCGAGGTGGTCTTTACGCTCGATAAGGCTGGTGTTTTGCTTGATGTAGAGGATAACAGTTCGGTGATTCCTACTATTACTCCGGCTCTATACGAGGAGTTGCGCTCGAATGAGCAGATCCACTCGGGTATGATTCCCAAGATTGATAACGCATATAAGACTATTGATGCGGGCGTAAAGTCGGTACGCATCACCTCGCCCGATAATCTTTGCGGCGGAACAGTTGTAATACGATAACAATGGATAAGAGTCAAGCCATAGAGTTGCTTAAGCGTCTGATTGCTACGCCCTCTCCCAGTAGAGATGAGGGTGCGGTGGCTGATATCGTTGAGGCTGAGTTTGCTCAGTGGGGTTTCGCTCCGCAGCGCAAGGGTAATAATGTCTGGGCAGCAGCGTGGCCGTATGATGCCTCGAAGCCTACCATTTTGCTCGATGCGCATCTCGATACGGTCAAACCTTCAGCAGCATGGACTCGCGATCCGTT
>JAGBYV010000098.1 GCA_017628595.1 Alistipes sp. | reverse complement strand
CCTATCGAACCACGATCGTTGGTGTACTCGGCGTAGTGGTCGGTGTAGAGTTTGCTCCATGCGTTGTATTCAAAAATGTGGCCAACGTATATGGCCGAGAGGTCGGCAAGCGAAAAATCATAGTCGGTAACGGGCTGCAACGGTATTGCAAAGGCCTGCTTAATGAAGAATGCGTTGTTGCGATATGAGTTCTCGGCTTCGGCAGCTGCCAGCTTCATCGGCACACCCGACGGGTGCTCATATGTGGTGTCGGCTACGGCCCAAATACCTACGGCTCCACCATTCTCGCGCTGCTTGATGCGGTTGTTTACAAATGCCGCGTGAATCGAATAGCGCTTGCCCGTGTGTGAGAATGCAACGGCAAGGTTGTGGTTGGTGGTGCGCTGCCAGTCGTAAAGGCCCTTTGTGCCTCGCGACTTATAACTTACGTTGAAGCCGGTCGTGGGTGAAATGTTGTGTGCCGTGGTGATCTCAAAGTGCTCTTCGCGGTAACGCTTCTGGCCTGATTCGAGATATGTGAAGTTCAGGTATGGCGTCTTCGAGTTGTAGAATGGCACATTATCCATGCGGTAGGTATAGGCATCGTACGACTGCGCAAACGAGAAGTCGGGACTTGATGGACGATAGAAGTAGTTAAAAGGTAGTGTCGATTGTCCCAGACCGCCAAGAGTCATGTCGCCCGTACCCTCCAGGTAGTAAGGATAGTCGATACGCCAGTTGGTGAGTGTGGTGTCAAGGGGCAGAATCTCAACGTCGTTCATCTCACGGCTTACGTGCCACATGAAGTTGGGCAGAGCGCGGATAGAGTCGTTGAAATAATATGACTCCAAGGGCTTGCGTATGCGGCGTACCTTGGTAGAGTCCTGCTCCTCTTCCTGCTCACCCTCTTCGCGGGTGTCGAAGGGGTTGGCACCTCCCAGGCCAACATTCTCGCCACGCTGCTGGGCACGAGAAAGAGCACGGGCATCCAACTGCGCAAATGTAGAGATGGGTGAGAGCGAGAGGATCGCCATCACAATTACCATCAATATGCGTGTTGAAAACTTCATGCTTTAGGTAGAGTTATTTCTTGTTTACTGCCCAGCGGATAGCTGAAATGATTATATACAGCAAAATGATAGCCGGCACGGCGAAGCGTGTAAAGGCGGCGATAAGCACAACGCAGAGTGCCAGGAATGAATAGCGTATCTGGTTACCCTGCCATCCAAAACCCTTGAACTTCAGAGCGAACATTCTGATGGGTGAAATGAGCATATATGCCATGCCGATTGAGATTGTAAGGATTGCCCACTGCGGAAGCGAAATGCTGCCTGCAGCCATAAGCATTGCCAGCGAGAGGCAGAATAGTCCATTGGCAGGTGTGGGCAGGCCGCAGAACTCGGTTGTCTGCGTATCGTCGATGTTGAACTTGGCCAGACGCAAAGCCGAGAAGGCAACGATGGTGAGCGTCAAGTAACGCATCCACGAAGGCAGATCTGATGAGGGAGCTACATCCCACAGGCAGAACATTGCCACCGCGGGAACCAATCCGAATGATACCATGTCGGCCAGTGAGTCCAGCTCTACGCCGATGGCTGATACGCTCTTGAGCAGACGTGCGGCGAAGCCGTCGAAGAAATCGAATACGGCCGATGCCACCACAAGCCAGAAGGCCAATTCAAAGTCGGCGTGCATAAGGAGTGCGACAACGGCGCTCGATCCGCAGATCAAATTACCGAGTGTCAGCATATTTGGTATTGTAAAGAGTCTAATCTTCATCTTTTGCAAAATAAAACCCATAATATTCGGCAAAGTTACGAATAATTTTTTATCTTTGTGTAAATCTTGTTAAGTATTACCATATAAATATGAATAATAATACGTTTTGTGTCATTATGGCGGGCGGCGTAGGCTCCCGATTCTGGCCAATGAGCCGCCGCAACATGCCAAAGCAGTTTCTCGACATTCTCGGTACGGGCAAATCATTTATCCGATCGACCTACGAGCGATTCCTGCCGTTGGTGCCCAAGGAGAATTTTCTTGTAGTTACCAACCGCGCCTATCGCTCTCTGGTGATGGAGCATATTCCTGAACTTGATCCTGAGCAGATATTGTGCGAGCCGATAGGTCGTAATACAGCTCCCGCTATTGCATATGCAGCCCATAGATTGCGTAAGAAATGTGCCGATGCGAGGATGATTGTCACTCCGTCGGATCATCTGATACTGAATGAGGCGGAGTTTCAGGTGGCTATAAATGAGTGTCTTGAGTTTGTTGCTGACCATGATGCGCTGATGACTGTTGGTATCGAGCCGAGTCGTCCCGATACGGGATATGGTTATTTGCAGAAGTCAGATTCCAACGTTATTTCGCGTGTTAAGTGCTTCACGGAGAAGCCTGCGCTGGAGATCGCTCAGGCCTTTGTTGATTGTGGTGAGTTTGTGTGGAATTCAGGTCTTTTTGTTTGGAGTATTGACTCTATTATGCGAGCCTTTGAAACCTATCTTCCCGAGCACCATGCACTCTTCACTTCGGCTTATGATGCGTTGGCAACGGAAAGTGAGGAGCAGGTCATAGAGCAGGTCTTTGCCGAGTGTAAATCCATATCTATCGACTACGGTGTAATGGAGAAGGCAGAGAATGTGTATGTGCGTTGCAGCGACTTCGGCTGGAGCGATGTGGGAACGTGGGGTTCGGTGTATCAGCTTTCGCAAAAAGATCGTAACGAAAATATGCTTTCGCATGATGGATGTTATGCCTACGATACATCTAAATCAATAGTTTCGGTACGCGAGGGTAAGGTGGCTGTAATCAAGGGTTTGAACGATTACATTGTGGTCGATACTGATGACGTTCTTTTAGTCTGTCCGCGAAGCGATGAGCAGAGCATAAAGAAGTATATCGACGACGTGAGATTCGACAAAGGAGAGAAATATGTTTAACCGCTTTAGCCCTGTTTTTGTTGCGTGATTTTACGCCTGTAGGGCTTGAGAAGAGAAAATTCCCGTCTGGCTGATGTCGGACGGGCTTTTTTTTGCCATAATATTCTGCAAATTTGCAGAAAAATTCTTACATTTGTAAGAATGCGCACCCTAAAGGGTGTTTTCGATGGAAAATATATAACAAAATAAGAGATTATGGAACAACAGAAACAAAAGATTTCTCTGCCCGACAACGCTTATCGCGAGCTTAAGCCGGGTGAAGAGTACAAGCCCTTGATGCCGGCTGCGGAGACTCCGGCGGAGGTTACACCCTACTCGGTGACGATGGGTATCATTATGGCAATTATCTTCTCGGCTGCAGCTGCCTTCCTTGGTCTGAAGGTTGGTCAGGTGTTTGAGGCTGCCATCCCTATTGCTATTATTGCGGTGGGTATGGGTACTGCGCTGGGTAAGAAGAATATGCTCGGCCAGAATATTATTATTCAGTCAATCGGTGCATCATCGGGTGTGATCGTGGCTGGTGCAATTTTCACCTTGCCCGCGTTGTATATCCTTGATTTGGATGCGCAGTTCTACCAGATATTCCTCTCGTCACTGCTCGGAGGTGTGTTGGGTATCGTGCTGCTCATTCCCTTCAGAAAGTATTTCGTGAAGGATATGCACGGAAAGTACCCCTTCCCCGAGGCTACTGCAACCACCGAGGTTCTGGTGTCGGGTGAGAAGGGCGGCAATCAGGCTAAGTTGCTGGCTGTTGCTGGTCTGGTCGGCGGTCTGTACGACTTTGCAGTGAGTACGTTTGGTGCGTGGACTGAGGTCGTTTCGACACGTCTTACTGAGTTTGGAACGATGTGTGCCGATAAGTTTAAGGTTGTATTTTCACTCAATACGGGTGCAGCCGTGCTGGGTTTGGGATATATCATCGGCTTGAAGTATGCCGTAATTATCACTGCTGGTTCTTGCCTTGTGTGGTTCCTTATTGTGCCTTTGATTGGCTCGGTTGCTCCTGAAGCGGCGGCGCTTACTCCTGAGACTATCTTTACCGACTATGGTCGTCCCATCGGTATCGGCGGTATCGCTATGGCAGGTTTGATCGGTATCATCCGTCAGGCAGGCATCATCCGTCAGGCTGTGGGCTTAGCCGTTGGTGAGCTCTCTTCAAAGAAGGGCGGCGCGGCTACAGCCGTAGAACGTACACAGCAGGATCTGCCCATGAAGCTTATCCTCTCGGTGTTGATTGCTGCGCTGGTGGCTTGCTTCGTATTCTTCCAGTTTGGTCTGTTGGGTAATGGCATGCAGAGTGTTGTGGCGCTGCTTATCGTATTCGTGATTGCATTCCTGTTCACCACCGTGGCTGCTAATGCTATCGCTATCGTGGGTACAAACCCCGTGTCGGGTATGACACTGATGACGCTTATCCTTTCATCTTTGGTATTGGTTAGCATTGGCTTGAACGGTGCTGAGGGTATGACTGCCGCACTGATTATCGGTGGCGTGGTATGTACTGCCTTGTCGATGGCTGGTGGCTTTATCACCGACCTCAAGATTGGTTATTGGCTCGGAACAACTCCCAAGAAGCAGGAGGGTTGGAAGTTCCTCGGTACGTTCGTGTCGGCTGCAACGGTTGCGGGTGTGATGATCGTGCTTAATGATACATACGGCTTCACGGGTGAGGATGCTCTGGTTGCACCTCAGGCTAACGCCATGGCGGCAGTTATCCAGCCTTTGATGACGGGTGGCTCGACACCCTGGATCCTCTACTTCATGGGTGCTGCATTGGCATTGGTATTGACCGCTATCGGCGTACCCGCATTGGCATTCTCGCTGGGTATGTTTATTCCGATGTATCTAAACGCTCCGCTCGTTGTGGGTGGTCTTATCGCGTGGTTCGTATCATCTCGCTCGAAGGATGAGGCTCTGTATAAGGCTCGCTTCGATCGCGGTACATTGATTGCTTCGGGCTTTATCGCTGGTGGTGCGCTTATGGGCGTTGTGTCGGCTGTGCTGAAGTTCGTAGGTGTTGAGTGGTTTATGGCCGACTGGGCTGCATCGAAGAGCGCCGAGT
>JAGBYV010000097.1 GCA_017628595.1 Alistipes sp. | reverse complement strand
TGTGGGTGACCGCGCAACGGATGTGGAACTTGCTTTCAATCTTGGTGCAAAGGCCATTCTTCTGCAACCAAAGGCCGAGGGCAAAGCTATGCTCGAGGACAAGGCGTTTGCATCGGCTTGTGTGCTTGTAACGCCCAATTGGTGTGAGGTGGCAGAGTTCCTGCGTCGCACGGATAGAGTCTCTGTTGTAGAGCGTAAGACCTCGGAGACAGAGATCCGCATAGCAGTAGATCTGGATGGTGGAGCGGAGTCGCACGTGGATACGGGACTTAAATTCTTTGATCATATGTTATGGCAGCTGCCTCATCACGCAGGCATCTCGCTTCAGGCGGTGTGTCGTGGCGATCTGGAGGTGGATGAGCACCACACCATCGAGGATGTGGCAATCGCTTTGGGTGAGGCCATTCTGCAGGCTTTGGGCTCGAAACGAGGCATCGACCGCTATGGTTTTGTATTGCCGATGGATGAGTGCCGAGCTATGGTTCTGATCGACTTTGGTGGCCGTGCCGACTTTGTGTGGGATGTGCCCTTCACGCGCGAGAGGGTGGGAGATGTGCCTACGGAGATGTTCAAGCACTTCTTCAAGTCGTTGTGTGTGGCTATGCGTTGCAACCTGCACATTGAGGCTCGTGGCGAGAATAATCACCATCTCATTGAGGGTGTCTTCAAGGCCTTTGCACGAGCGCTGAAGATGGCTATTCGCCGAGATGTATTTAAGTATGATTTACCATCAAGCAAGGGAGTGTTATGATTGCGATAGTAGATTATAAGATGGGCAACCTGCGTTCGGTGGAGAACGCACTGCGCCGATTGGGTGCCGATTTCGTTGTTACGGCCGATGCCGATGTTATCCGTCGAGCAGATAAGGTTTTGCTGCCCGGCGTGGGTAATGCTGCCGAGGCGATGGAGAACCTGCGTGCGGCCGATTTGGTGGATGTGATTCGCTCGCTGCGTCAGCCCGTGCTGGGAATATGTGTCGGCATGCAGGTTATGTGCCGTCATAGCGAGGAGGGCGATGTCGATTGCCTCGGTATCTTCGATGCGCGAGTGAAACGTTTTGTGCCAGCGCCCGAAGTTAAGGTGCCACATATGGGCTGGAACAGGATAGGTAATCTGGAGTCGAAGCTCTTCCGAGGTATGGATGGTGGCTCGTACGTCTATTTCGTACACTCTTACTATCCCGAGCTCTGCCCCGACACCATCGCAACGGCAACACATGGCGTGATGTTCAGTGCTGCACTCAAATACGAAAACTTCTACGGCACGCAGTTCCATCCCGAGAAGAGTGGCGATGTGGGCGAGTGTATAATCGCAAATTTTCTTAACCTATGAGTCGTATAGAGATAATTCCCGCAATTGATATTATCGAAGGTCGCTGTGTGCGTCTTTCGCAGGGTGATTACGACCGTCGTAAGGTCTATGATGCCAGCCCTGTGGATATGGCCAAGCGTTATGCCGACTGCGGTGTTAGGCGCATCCACGTTGTCGATCTGGATGGTGCAAAATCCTCGTCGCCGAAGAACCTCCGCACACTGGAGCAGATGGCCGTAGGTGCGGGTGTAGAGATAGAGTGGGGCGGTGGCATCAAGAGTGAGGAGTCGCTGCGAGCTCTGTTTGACTATGGTGCAACGTATGCTATCGTGGGCAGTGTCGCGGCACGTGAGCCTATGCTCTTTGCGCAATGGTTAGCTATGTTTGGTGGTGAGCGTATGGTGCTGGGTGCCGATGTGCGTGATGGCAAGATATCAGTTAACGGCTGGCAGGAGGATCTGGCTGTGACGATTGAGGAACTGATTGATGGTTTCCAGCCTATGGGCTTAAGCCAGGTCGTATGTACCGATATTACACGTGACGGTATGTTGCAAGGGCCTTCGGATGAGTTGTATGTGCAGCTGCAGGGACGCTATCCCACCATTGATTTCACTGTTTCGGGTGGCATAGGCTCTATGGTTGATATAGTGAGGCTCAATGAAAAAGGTCTGCGTAAAGTGATTATCGGTAAGGCCATATATGAGAATCGTATAACATTAAAAGATATTGAACAATGGTCGCTAAACGTATA
>JAGBYV010000096.1 GCA_017628595.1 Alistipes sp. | reverse complement strand
GATTAAAAGTTTCTCTATTAAGTTTGGGAAACTTTTTTCTTTAGTGAATTGAGAATATATAAAGTGTATGTTAAAATATAAAAAAAGGTAACAAGATATGAAAAGATTAAGATTTTTATTGTATTTGTGCACGGTCATTTCTTTGGCTTCATGTTCGACGCCCGACATTACGGTCAGCCGTATGCTCGGTACGCAGGCAGAGATTTTCCCCGATTACAAGGATATTATCATTCCGTGCAATATTGCTCCGATGAACTTCAATGTTCTCACGGAGGGTGAGCATCAGCTCATCATCGAGGGTGCCTCGTTGGAGTTGCAGGTTGCGGCCAAGGATGGTCTGTTTGATATTCCGATCAAAGAGTGGCGCCGCCTGTTGCGTGAGAATATGGGGCAGAAACTGAGTTTTACCGTTGCGCGTAAAGAGAATGGCGAGTGGCTTGCATATGAGCCCTTTACGATGGAAATTTCCCCCGATTCGATCGATAGCCATATGGCCTATCGTCTGTTGCCTCCTGCCGAGCAGTGGCTTAAGATTGGCATCTTCCAGCGTAATCTTGAGAACTTCGACCAGAAGGTGATTTATGAGAATAAACTCTCGGAGAATAACTGCATCAATTGCCATACCTTCCCCGCTCGCAATCCTGATAAGATGATGTTCCATCTGCGTGCCAAGAACTACAACGGTACAGCGATGGTGGAGAATGGAAAGGTGACAAAACTCAATACAAAGACGCCTGAGACAATCTCAAGTCTTGTATATCCGTATTGGCATCCGTCGGAGCGTTTTATTGTGGTCTCTACTAACATCATCTACCAGAGTTACTACTATCATAGCGAGGACCGTATGGAGGTATTTGATGAGAAGTCGGATGTCGTTGTTTGGGATGTGGAGCGTGGCGAGTTGTTCACTAACGAGCTGCTCTCGTCGCCCGATGCTATGGAGACACTTCCTACGTTCTCTCCTGATGGCAAGACTCTCTATTTCTGTACAGCAGAGAATGTCGATAGCCTTGGATGGCATATCGACAAGTTGAAGTATAGCCTGTGTAGCGTTGATTTCGATGCTGAGACAGCGCAGATTGGCACAAAGGTCGATACCTTGTTCAACGCGCCCAAGGATGGTCGCAGTATCAGCTTCCCGCGTATTTCTCCCGATGGCAAGCAGATGGTTGTCGTGCTGGTGCGCTATGGCAACTGGTCGATCAACCACAAGGATTCGGACCTCTATACGCTGAATATGGAGACGGGTGAGCTTAAGCCTATTGATATACTTAATAGTGAGGAGGTTGAGAGCTATCACTCATGGAGTAGCAATAGCCGCTGGATGGTCTTCAGCAGCCGACGCGATGATCGCCTCTATACGCGTCCCTATTTTACCTACGTCAGTGAGGATGGTACTTTCCATAAGCCCTTCCTTCTGCCGCAGCAGAATCCGTTGACGCATTATCGTGATATCCTGCATGCCTATAATATCCCCGAGCTTATCAGTGGCGAGGTGAAGGTAAAGGCTCACGACATTGCTACAGCAATGCGAACAGAGGGCACTACGCTGACGTTCAGAAAATAAATTATTCTATCGCTTGGCATATGAGGCTGCACTTCAGGTGTAGCCTCTTTTTTTTGCGCAAATATGTTTGTTATTGTGATTTTTTACGCTCAATTTGCGCGATTATTGTGTTTCGAGCCGTGTTTGCTCGTTTACGAATTGGGTTTTGGGGTTTTGAAGTGAAAATTAGCAACTTTTATTTTGAAATCTTGTGTTTTATGTGTTCCTTTGTATAACGAAATATAATCAGCGTATTACAATGATCAAACAAGCGGATGTAATTATCATTGGAGGTGGTGCAACGGGAGCCGGAGTGGCCCGCGATTGCGCCCTTCGAGGTATTAAGGCTTTGCTGCTGGAGAGAGGTGATATTGCCACCGGAGCTACAGGACGAAATCATGGCCTATTGCATAGTGGAGCTCGATATGCCGTTACCGATCGTGAGTCAGCAGAGGAGTGCATCAAGGAGAATATGATCCTTCGTCGCATAGCCTCTCACTGTGTCGAGGAGACTGATGGCCTGTTCCTGAGTCTTCCAGAGGATGGCCTGGAGTTTCAGGCTAAATTCATTGAATCGTGTCGTGCTGCGGGCATTAGAGCCGATGCTATCGATCCGAAAGAGGCTCTGCTTATGGAGCCGTCGGCTAATCCTGCGATGATAGGAACTGTGCGTGTACCCGATGGCGCTGTTGATCCTTTCCGTCTTACGGTAGCCAATCTCATCGACGCCAAAGCTCATGGTGCCGAGGTGTTGACTTATCACGAGGTTACGGAGTTTATTCGTGAGCAGGATCGTATCGTAGGTGTGAAGGCGGTCGATCGTCGCACGGGCGAGTCTAAAGAGTTCCGTGCACAGATCGTTGTTAATGCCGGAGGTATATGGGGCCATCATTTGGCAGAGAAGGCTGGTGTTACGGTTAAGATGTTGCCGGCCAAGGGTTCGCTGCTCATATTTGGTCATCGTGTAAATAATATAGTCCTGAACCGTTGTCGCAAGCCTGCCGATGCCGATATTCTGGTGCCGGGTGATACCATTTCACTCATTGGTACCACATCGAGCAAAGTGCCTTTCGACGAGGTTGATAATATGTACGTTACAGCCGATGAGGTGAATTTGTTGCTTCGTGAGGGTATGAAGTTGGCTCCCTCGTTGGCTCATACACGTATCCTGCGTGCTTATGCCGGTGTGCGTCCTTTGGTAGCGTCGGACGATGATCCCAGCGGTCGTAGCGTAAGCCGAGGAATTGTGGTGCTTGATCATGCTACACGCGATGGTCTGGAGGGCTTCATTACCATTACGGGAGGTAAGCTGATGACCTACCGTCTGATGGCGGAGTGGACAACAGATCTCATATGTAAGAAATTAAACATCAATAAGAAATGTACTACGGCCGAGTGTAAGCTCCCTGGCTCACGCGAAACTGAGAAGCAGGTTTCCAAGCGTATGCAGAGTGCCCCAGTGGTGCAGCGTGCATCGGCTATCAATCGACATGGCGAGATGGCCGAGCGTGTCAATGTGAGTGCTCCGGCGCTACGTTCGCTCGTGTGTGAGTGTGAGGAGGTGTCGGTTGGCGAGGTGCAGTATGCTCTCAACGAGTTGGATGTAAATAACCTTGTCGATTTGCGCCGCCGTACCCGAGTTGGTATGGGTACGTGTCAGGGCGAGTTGTGTGCTTGTCGTGCAGCGGGTATCATGGCCGATGCAGGCAAATATTGCACTCATCAGGCGAAGCAGGATCTTGTCGCATTCCTCAATGAGCGTTGGAAGGGTATGGCTCCTGTGGCGTGGGGTGATACGTTGCGCGAGAGCGAATTTACGATGTGGCTCTATGACGGAGTCTGTGGTTTGAAAAATAAAAAAATAGAATAAGATGCGTTTTGATACAGTAATTATCGGAGGTGGCCTTGCGGGCCTTATCTGTGGCATCCGCCTTGCCAAGCAGGGCGAGCGCTGTGCTATTATTTCGTTGGGTCATAGCGCATTGCACTTCTCATCAGGGTCGCTCGAATTGCTCGGTGCTTTGCCCGATGGCTCAGCGGTAGTATCGCCGACTGATGCTTTGGATGCGCTTCGACAGATGGCTCCCGAGCATCCCTAGGCACGATTTGATAGCGATCATTTCCTGTCGCTGGCCGACGAGGGTCGATCTTTGCTGCGGGAGGCAGGTATTGGCGTTTACGGCACT
>JAGBYV010000001.1 GCA_017628595.1 Alistipes sp. | reverse complement strand
GGCTTTATGGCTCTGGGCTGTGCGCTGAAGGGTGATGGCCTGTTTAAGATGTCGATTGCCGTTGCACCCGTAACCTCATGGCGCTACTATGATACGATCTATACCGAGATCTACAATGGCCTGCCACAGGAGAATGCCGCAGGTTATGACGACAATTCGCCCATCAACTTTGCCGACCGCCTGAGCGATCGCACCAAGTTGCTTATAATGCATGGTACGGCTGACGATAACGTACATTTCCAGAATACTATGGAGATGTGTCATGCGCTGAATCGCGCCGGCAAGCAGTACGATATGATGATTTATCCCGATCAGAATCACTCGATGGCGCCATCTTACTCGACGCTCATTCGTGAGAAGATGATTCAGTATACGCTGGATAACCTGTAATAAAAAAATCCCGAACTTTTGGTTCGGGATTTTTTGTTTCTAATAATTCGAGTCCGTTCCTTTGCGGCTCTACCGATAGTGGGCAGAGTTACTCCAGCTCGTCAGCTGTGATATGCGTGATTTTGCCGTCGCGCATGATAACCAACTCGCCGTCCTCTTTCTTGCATTTCTCTTTAAGACGCTGCTGCGCCAGGAGGATTCCTGCGTCTATCTTTTCCTGCATCTGCTCAATTTCTACTTCACTCATAGTTCCTACAGTTTGAATATTTGTCGATAAGATAACGAATCTACAACCTCGCGTATTTCGTCACGCGTGCCGTAAGCAATCTTTTTTACTCCCTCGACCGAACTATTGTCGTAAATAACCCAATAATCGCACTCTTTGGTATATAGCGATGTGAGATAACGTATGCCTCGGTAGTAGCGGCGGCGCACAACTTCGGGGGGTACATTGTGACCTCCCTCGGCAACGCGACGTGCTACGCGTTCAACAGCCTGGTCGGGTGTGGGCAGCCAGAAATACAGTAACGATACGAAATAGCCTCTCTCCTGAGCCATTCTTATGAATCGTGTGTAGTAGCGGGTTGCCAACGTAGTCTCAAAAGCAAAATCCGCGCCATCGGCCATGAGCGCATCCATGCGCTTACGCATCAGGCGACCTGCTTCGATTGAGACTTGTGACGGATTGAATGGCGACAGGCCTTTGGCGATTTCGTCAGCATTGACAAACTCGTGGCACTCCAACATCTCGGGCAATACGGCATATGAAGCCGTTGTTTTACCCGCGCCGTTGCATCCGGCTATGATATAGAGTTTAGGCATATTGCGATTCAATGGTCAATGCAAAGTTAATAATATTCTCTGAATTTCCAAAAAACACCATGTTTATCCGAGTCGGCACCATTGGTGCGGTGTGGGATAAAACATAAAAGGCTACTTCGAAAGCAGCCTTTTATCATGGTATGTGGCTGGATATTAGATGTTAATATCCAGAATCTCGAACTTCAATACGCCGGCAGGCACGGTAACATCCACGATATCACCCTTCCTCTTGCCAAGCAGAGCCTTGGCAATGGGAGTGCCGATGGCGAGCTTGCCCTCGCGCAAGTTGGCCTCATTCTCGGATACGATGGTGTAGGTCACCTGCTTGTGGTTGTTGTGGTTGAGCAGTGTCACCTTGCTAAGTATCTGTACCTTACTCTTGTCAATCTTTGACTCGTCGATCAAGCGTGCATTGGTCAGCGTCTGCTCCAACTTGGCGATACGCATCTCCAGCAGGCCCTGGGCCTCGCGCGCTGCGTCATACTCGGCATTCTCCGACAAATCGCCCTTGTCGCGAGCCTCAGCAATAGCTGCCGAGATAGCAGGACGCTCTACCGAACGCATGTGATTAAGTTCATCCTTGAGTTTCTGCAGACCTTCCGCTGTCAGATAAATAATCTCATTTGCCATATCTATAACAGTAAAAAAAGCCAGAATCCCAACCCTTCAAATGCTCCTGGCTGATACGATGGTCAATTCCCGAGTTAGGCTCAACCACTTACAGTCTTTCTGTAAAAAGCACCTTGAGATCAGAATCCCGAATTAATATTAGGTTCTAATGTTGTGT
>JAGBYV010000095.1 GCA_017628595.1 Alistipes sp. | reverse complement strand
TTCTGTACATAAACAATACGAGCGATAATGCGCTACTTTATAACTCTTTCATACGATGGTGCCGCCTACTGCGGCTGGCAGCGACAGCCCGATGCTCCCTCTGTTCAGCAGACCGTGGAGCAGGCGCTCTCTACCCTGCTGCGTGAGCAGGTGGAGGTTGTCGGAGCAGGTCGTACCGATACGGGAGTGAATGCATCGCGCTACGTTGCGCATTTCGACTGCGAGGCGGGTGGTAAGGATTGTGCGCAGCTGGTATATAAGTTAAACCTGATCCTGCCCAAAGATGTGGCTGTGCAGCGGGTGTGGCGTGTGAGTGCCGAGGCTCACGCACGCTTCGATGCCGTTGAGAGGGAGTATACCTACTACATCTCGCAGCGCAAGAATCCGTTTCGACGCTATTCGGCGTGGCAGTATTACGTGCAGCTCGATGTGGAGCGGATGAATGAGGCGGCAAAGGCACTTACCGAGTGGGAAGATTTTACCACTTTCGCCAAGCTGAACTCCAATAATAAGACCAATATATGCCACGTCACAAAGGCCGAGTGGCGCCGATGTGAGGAGGATGGCGATCTGCTCATTTTCACTATTCGCGCCGACCGCTTTTTGCGCAATATGATTCGTGCCATCGTGGGAACGCTCGTCGATGTGGGACGTGGTCGCTATTCGGTTGAGGAGTTTTGCGATATACTGCATAGCCTCGACCTCTCGCGCTCGAGTGCCGGAGCTCCTGCCGTGGGGCTTTTTCTGAGCGATGTGGAGTATGATGAGCGCGTGGAGTATAGAGAAGAAAACACTATTGTTTAATAATAAAAACTACTAAAAATGGGAACAATTCTTTATTTGGCAGGTTTGATTTGCGCTATCTGGTGCGTGATCGACATCTTCAAGAAGCCTATCGGTATCATTGGTAAGATTATCACTGCTGTAATCGTATGGTGTACCAGCTGGGTAGGCGTTATTGCTTACTACTTCTGGGTTCGTCACAACATCACCTCTTGGTTCAAATAATCGAATCCTCCCGCTAAAAAGAAAACCCGCCTCATTGCGAAGGCGGGTTTTTCTATGCTTGTGTTAAGCGATTACAAGTGTATTGCGGCACCCATAGCGGCCTCGGCAGCCTCCATCAGTCCCTCGTGCATCGTGGGATGCGAGTGGATGGTCTTGGCAATAGAGTGAGCCGTAGCACCCAGACGCTTTGCAAGCGTAGGCTCGCCCAGCATCTCCGTTACGGTAGCACCTACGAGGTGTGCGCCGATCAATCGCTCCTCGCCATCAAAGATCAGCTTCACGAAGCCGTCGCGGTCGCCCGCAGCCGTAGCCTTGCCCGATGCGGTGAAGGGGAAGCGACCAACCTTATACTCTATACCCTTGTCGCGAGCCTGCTGCTCGGTCATACCTACCGATGCCACCTCGGGCGTAGTGAATACGCATGAGGGGATGGTTGAGTAATCGACAGCGTCGGGCTCCAGACCGCAGATATGCTCCACGCAGTGGATAGCCTCGGCCGATGCGACGTGTGCAAGTGCGGGTGTGGCAATAATATCGCCGATGGCATAGACGCCCTTGGCAGATGTCTGATAGTGCTCATCAACTACCACCTTGTCGCGCTCAACGGCGATACCCATCTCCTCAAGACCGATATTCTCGATGTTGGACTTCACGCCTACGGCTGAGAGCACCACCTCGGCCTGCAAGGTCTCGGCACCCTTCTTGCCCTCGATATCTACGTGGCAGATACCATCCTCCACACGCACGGCCTTCACCGTTGTTGAGGTCAGCACCGTAGCACGCATCTTGCGGAACGCACGCTCCATAGCCTTGGCTACCTCCTCGTCCTCGAGTGGCATCATCTGTGGCATATACTCCACAACGGTAACCTTCACGCCGAGTGAGGCGTACAAGCAAGCGAACTCGCTGCCGATAGCACCCGAGCCCACAACGATCATCGACTCAGGCAGACGAGGCAACGTAAGAGCCTCCTTCGATGAGATGATGTGCTCGCCATCGACAGGCATAAATGGCATCTGACGGGGACGTGCTCCCGTTGCAAGGATCACAGCGTCAGCCTCATACACTGTGCCATCAACCTCCACCTTACCCTCACCGGCGAGGCGACCCCAGCCTGCGAGGATGTCGATATTGTTCTTCTTCATCAGAAAGGCTACACCCTTGCTCATCGTGTCAGCCACGGTGCGTGAGCGTGCGACAATCTTCTCGAAGTCGGGCTTCACCTCACCCTCTACGGCTACGCCATAGTGTGCTGCATTCTTGCAGTAGGTATATACCTGTGCGCTCTTGAGCAGTGCCTTTGTGGGTATGCAACCCCAGTTGAGGCATACACCACCCAATTCGGCCTTCTCAACGATGGCAACCTTCTTGCCGAGTTGTGAGGCACGGATGGCGGCCACATAGCCGCCAGGTCCGCTACCTATAACTATA
>JAGBYV010000094.1 GCA_017628595.1 Alistipes sp. | reverse complement strand
TGAGGCGGCTAATCAACGCCTGCACGCCACTCTGTTTTCTCTTTTTGCTATTTCTTCTCTTATCCATAATTATCTCGTTTACGCTATTTCGTTGTAGTGTGTGTCGCGCTCCACAGCTCTAAAGCCTACGCGGGCAACCATGGCGTGCATCTCCTCCACGCTCATCGTGGGACGCTGATCATCGGCACCAGCCATGGAGTAGATCTTCGTAGAGTCCTCGATTGTGCCATCCACGTCGTCAGCACCAAAGGCCAGGGCCATCTCCGTGGTCTGCTTGCCATACATCACCCAATAGGCCTTGATGTGGGGCACGTTGTCCAGTATCAGGCGACTCATAGCCAGCGTACGCAGGTCATCGACGATAGGCACCTCGCCAATCTCGGACATCGAGTTGCCATAGTTGCGATACTTCAGCGGGATGAAGGCATTAAAGCCACCCGTTACGTCCTGCAACTCACGAAGACGCATCAAGTGATCGATGCGGTGCTCCACACTCTCGATGTGGCCATAGAGCATTGTAGCGTTGGTCTTGAGTCCCAGCTCATGCGCCGTACGATGCACCTCGAACCACTCCTGCGTAGAGCCCTTATCGGGGCATATCTGCTGACGCACCGTCTCATCGAAGATCTCGGCACCACCGCCGGGTATAGCCTCCATGCCGGCATCAATCAGCATCTGCAAGCCCTCCCTTACCGAGAGTCCCGCCTTGCGGATCATATACGACAGTTCGATGGCGGTATAGGCCTTAACGGCTGCCTCGGGCAGAATGGCCTTCACGCGTCGAATGAGTTCGCAGTAGAACTCGATAGTATGATCGGGGTGAACGCCTCCAACGATGTGCATCTCCGTTGCGCCCTTGCCTACGAAAGAGCGCACCTTTGCCTCCATCTCCTCGATCGAGTAGTCCCACGCCTCGGCACTGCCGCGCGGACGACGATAGGAGCAGAACTTACAATTAAAGAGGCATACGTTGGTCGGCTCGATATGAAAGTTCTTATTATAGAAGACCTTGTCGCCGCTTATTCTTCGCTTACGGGCAACGGCCACCTCAGCAAGACGCCACAACGGAGCATCCTGCCACAGCGTGAGGGCCTCTTCCGACGAAAGGCGTGCGCCATCGGCAACACGCACGAGTATATCTTCCCACTTTTCCATTATTTCGGTGCTTTTCGGTAAAGGTAGATTGCAATCAGTGTGAATATGATATTGGGGAGCCATACGGCCAGCATCACAGGCAGGCCACCACTCTTGGCAAACTCCTCAAACAGACGGTTGAGCATGATGTACGAGAAGCAGAGCACGATACCAATACCGATATGCAGTCCCGTGCCGCCGCGCACCTTGCGCGAAGAGAGTGCTACGCCTATGAGCGTAAGGATGAATGTCGCGAAGGGATAGGCATAGCGTGTATGACGCTCCACCTCAATCAGATTGATTGAGTCCGAGCCCTTGATGCGTTGCTGCTCGAGGAAACGGTTCAACTCGCCTATCTTCATCGTCGATACAGTCTGCTCGATACGTCCCAGCTCCTTCACGTCGATGTTAATGAGCGTATCCAGGTCGCGCAGCTGCTCAAAGTGCTCCACGCCCTGCTCATCGATGTGGCGCGTGATGTAGCGCTGAGCCTTCCAGCGACCTGTCTCGGGATCAACCGAGACGTCCGAAGCCTCGAGCGTAGCGGAGATGGCTGTGCCATCATAGCGCTCGATGGCAAGGTAAGAGGCTTTATTGGTGGTATTGAATCCGCGCACATAGACAAACTCGCCGGGGGCCACCTGGCGATAGATGTGGCGGTCGTACTGTTCGTTCTTATACTTCTTGAAGTAGGTCTGGCGGAATTTTACGCAGGCCACCTGCGACTCGGGAATCACCCAGAGGTTGAGCGCAAGCGAGAGCATCGCGATAAAGAGTGAGCCCAGGAAGTAGGGCCACATCAGACGACGGAAGCTCACTCCACCCGAGAGCATGGCGATAATCTCGGTCTGGTAGGCCATCTTCGAGGTGAAGAAGATCACCGAGATGAAGGTAAACAGACCACTGAACTGATTGATGAAGTCGGGAATGAAGTTGATGTAGTAGTCGAAGATAATGGCCGACCACGGCGCGTGCGACTCGGTGAAGTTATCCACTCGCTCGGCGTAGTCGAACACCACCAGGATGACCGTAATCATGGCAATGGCGAAGGCATAGGTTCCCAGGAACTTGCGCAATATGTAACGGTCGAGGATCTTATATCCCGGCCACGATAGTTTCAGGCGATCGTTCATACTCTTCTCTTTACAGTCTGCGTCCCAACTTCTCTACCATCACCGCTTTCCACTGCGCGAAGTCGCCCTCGATAATATGCTTACGAGCCTCACCCACCAGCCACAGGTAGAAGGCTATGTTATGCAGCGAGGCAATCTGCGCCGCCAGCATCTCCTTGCACACCACAAGGTGGTGAACGTAGGCTTTCGTGTAGAGTCTGTCCACGAAGCTCGCGCCATTGGGGTCGAGCGGTGAGAAGTCATCCTCCCACTTCTTATTTCTGAGGTTGATCGTACCCTCGCTCGTGAAGATCTGACCGTTGCGGCCATTGCGCGTGGGCATCACGCAGTCGAACATATCCACACCTCGGTCAATAGCCTCCAGAATGTTTATAGGCGTACCCACACCCATCAGGTAACGGGGCTTATTCTCCGGCAGGACGGCATTCACAACCTCAATCATCGAGTACATCACATCGGTAGGCTCACCCACAGCCAGGCCGCCTATGGCGTAGCCGTCGGCATCATACTGCTGCACATTCTCGGCTGCCTTGGCACGAAGGTCGGGATATGAGCAGCCCTGCACGATGGGGAACAAAGACTGATAGTGTCCCCACTTGGGTGAGGTCTGGTGGTAACGATTGAAGCAACGGTCGAGCCAGCGCTCAGTCAGCGCCAGCGACTTGGCTGCATACTCCCTGGGGGCATCGCCCGGGGGACACTCATCGAAGGCCATCATGATGTCGGCACCTATCGTGCGCTCGGTGTCAATCACACTCTCGGGCGTAAAGAGATGCTTCGAGCCGTCGATATGCGAGCGGAAGTGGCAACCCTCCTCCTTGAGTTTACGGCAGTCGGCCAGCGAGAATACCTGAAAGCCACCGCTATCGGTAAGCATTGGGCCATCCCACGTCGAGAAGCGGTGCACACCACCTGCTTTCTCCAGTATTTCCATACCGGGACGCAGGTAGAGGTGATAGGTATTGGCAAGGATAATCTGCGCACGGGCATCCTCCTTCACGTCACGGTGGAAGATACCCTTCATTGCTGCCGCCGTACCTACGGGCATAAAGATGGGGGTCTGGATGGGACCGTGGTCGGTCTCAATAAGTGCTGCTCGGGCTTTAGAGCCAGGAGCGGTATGTTGTAAAGTAAATTTCATAAAAACAAATATTCGTACAAAGGTACTATTTTTCTATGAAAAATAAGCGTTTTTTAGCAGGAAAAGTGAGTCGCGGCCACAACCGCCACATAGCGAAAGGGGTTACACCCTTGCAACGGCGTGTAACAAGTAGCTATAACATTGAATTCTTGACATTGAATTTTGCATTTTGAATTCTATTCCCTACCTTTGTAACTCTTATTGATTTTTGTATCGTATATGCAATACCTCGACTATATTATTGAGCACTACGGATGGCAGGGAACAGCCCTCGCCGCGGCACTTTTGGTGCTCTTTTTTGTGCAGATGTACTACCACCTCATCGTCTATGGTCGTGTGGCACGTTTCCGCAACTCACGCCGCCGCAAGCGTCTTGACGCCGAGCCGCCGGTATCTGTCATCATACCCCTGTTTTCAGAGGATTACAACTACATCGACGAGCGCCTGCCCCTGATCATGCAGCAGAAGTACAACACCTTATTCGAAGTGGTAATCGTCTATGTGGGCAGCGACAACGACTTCTACGAGGAGCTGTCGAATATGCGCCTGCGCTACCCCAATCTGATTGTAACCAAGATACAGTTCAATCCCCGCTTCCCCATCTCGGTGAAGATGGCCATCAACGTGGGTATCAAGTCTGCGCACAACGAACATATTCTCATCACCACAACCGATGCTACACCCGCCTCGGAGCAGTGGCTCTCGATGATGGGCAAGGCCTTCATGCGTGGCGATATTGTACTGGGTTACACCTCGATAGAGCAGGGCAAGGGACTCACAAACTACCTCATACGCCTCTCGCGCATGCAGATTTCGACCTACTGGTTGTCGCGTGCCGTTGTGGGCAAGACGTACCGTGGTTCGCGCCATAATATAGGCTTCACCAAGAGCCTCTATTTCAGCGTCAAGGGCTTCACACACCTGAATATGAACATCGGCGAGAACGACCTGTTCATCCAGAGCATCGCCTACGACAACAACGCCAGCGTGGTACTCATCCCCAAGGGACGCATGATTGAGAATCAGTGGGGAGGTCTGAAGTGGTGGATCGCACACCTGCACCACTACGGCGAGGCATACCGCTACTACCCCATCTCGGCACGCAACGCCATGGAGTGGGATCTGGGCTCGCAGTCGCTCTTCTTCCTCTGCTCACTGGTGGCTTTGGTGGCTATGCCCCTGGAGTTCAAGGCAGCAACAGCGCTGCTGCTACTTGTACGTTATCTTACGGCCATGCTTCGTGCCCGCACCATTGCCAAGCGCGTGGGCGAAAAGGGCGTAGCACTGCGCTACTTCATATTCGATATCGTAAACCCTGCGCTGATGCTCTGCACACGCATAGCCATGATGCGCAAGGATAGCACCGCATGGAAATAGAGGAGTATATCATTGCCGACGACCGCACGCTCGTGGAGCGCTCGCTTGGGGGTGACGACGTAGCCTTCGAGCACCTCTTTATGCGCTATTGCGAGGCTATGCGACGCCTCTTTCTACAACGCTCAACATCGGCCGAGGATACTGAAGACCTGCTGCAGGAGACCTTCATCAAGGTATATGTCAACCTCGACCGCTACTCACCCGAGTACACCTTCGGACAGTGGGTCTACACCATCGCGCGCAACACACACATCGACTTTGAGCGACGCCGTCAGGAGGATCTCTCCATCGACGAGAAGTTTGCCGCACCCATAGCCAATACACCCACTCCCGAGGAGAATATGATCCGCCAGCAACAACGCCGACAGATCGAGCACTACATCCAGTCGCTGCCGGAGAATTACCGCCGTCTCTTTACGATGCGATTTCTGGAGGACTACTCCTACGACGAGATAGCCGAGAAACTGCACCTGCCGATGGGCACCGTAAAGACTCAGATACATCGCGCTCGCGAGCGCATGTGCAAGCTTATCATTGAGGGCGAGGGCGAAAAAGCATAAAACATTATCAACAAGTAGCAATAAGGCGCAGCACAATGCAAAATGCATGGAGTGCTGTGCTTTTTTATTATGTTTGGGCGTGTATTTTTCTACAATTTTTGTTAGTTTTGTATATCTAATGCATTTTGTTGAAAATAATTGAGAATTACAATATGAAAAAAGTAGTCACTTTTGGCGAGATAATGCTTCGCCTGGCAACACCCGACAACCTGCGTTTTGCGCAGAGCAATTCACTCACCGCAACTTACGGTGGCGGCGAGGCAAACGTAGCCGTGTCGCTGGCAAACTATGGCGTTGAGACCGAATTCGTAACACGCCTGCCTGAGAACGACATCGCTGCCGCGTGCGTCTCAGAGCTTCGCAAGTGGGGCGTTGGCACATCGAAGATAGTCTATGGAGGTGAGCGTCTGGGCATCTACTTCCTCGAGACAGGCGCTATAGCACGCCCGAGCAAGGTTGTTTACGACCGTGCACACTCATCGATCTCAACCATCGAGGTGGGTATGATCGACTGGGAGAGTGTATTCGAGGGTGCCGACTGGTTTCATTTCACGGGTATTACCCCCGCCATCAGTGCATCGGCTGCCGAGGTGTGTCTGGAGGCCTGCAAGGTGGCAAACAGAATGGGTATCACCGTATCGTGCGACATCAACTATCGCAAGAACCTCTGGAAATATGGCAAGACGGCTGCAGAGGTTATGCCCGCACTGGTAGAGTGTTGCGACGTGGTGCTGGGCAATGAGGAGGATGCAGAGAAGGTCTTTGGCATCAAGCCCGAGGGCTTCGATGCTGCCAAGACTGCCGGCGAGGTGGAGCAGGGCGCATTTGAGAGCGTTTGCCGTCAGATCATGGCTCGCTTCCCCCGCGCAAAGAAGGTTATCATCACACTGCGTGGCTCGATAAATGCCAACCACAACACCTGGGGAGGCGTACTCTTCAATGGCGAGAAGCTCTACTCATCACCCCGCTACGATCTCACACACATCGTTGACCGCGTGGGCGGTGGCGACTCATTTATGGGTGGATTGATCTACGGACTGAGAGAGTATAAGGACGATGAGCGAGCACTACATTTCGCTGTGGCAGCATCGGCCTTGAAGCATACGATCTATGGCGATTTCAACCTCGTGAGTGTAGCCGAGGTGGAGAACCTGATGAAGGGCGATGGCTCGGGCCGTGTGGCAAGATAGCAAACAAGAAAAATAAAGACAAAAGAGATATGGCACGATTTTCAAAGATAGAGGTCATTCAGACTATGAAACATACGGGAATGGTCCCCGTATTCTATAACGCCGACGTGGAGACCTCGAAGCAGGTCATCAAGGCTTGTTACGAGGGTGGTGTTCGCGCCTTCGAGTTCACCAACCGTGGCGACTTCGCCCACGAGACCTTTGCTGCGCTGAGCCGCTGGGTGGCCGAGGAGTGTCCCGAGATGATTCTTGGCGTTGGCAGCGTGGTGGATGCACCCACGGCAGCACTCTACATGCAGCTGGGAGCCAACTTTGTTGTAGGTCCCATGTTCAATGCTGAGGTGGCAAAGGTGTGCAACCGTCGCCAGGTGCCCTACACCCCAGGCTGTGGCTCCGTTACAGAGATCGGAGATGCACAGGAGGCTGGCTGCGAACTTGTGAAGATATTCCCCGCAGGCGAGGTGGGAGGCCCCTCGTTTGTAAAGAATGTGCTGGCACCTATGCCCTGGTCGATGATTATGGCCACAGGCGCCGTGGAGCCTACACGCGAGAACCTCACCTCGTGGATGAAGGCCGGCGCTACGGTTGTGGGCATGGGTTCAAAGCTCTTCCCCAAGGAGATAATTGCAGGTAAGGAGTGGGGTAAAATAGCAGAAAAGTGTCGCGAGGCATTGGCCTATATCGCCGAGGCACGATAACCCCACAACAGGGACTACGGAGTAAATCGAAAACACAAAAAATACCGAAATATGAATCAAAACAAACCTACCTCCTATCGATGGGTGATCTGTTCGCTGCTCTTCTTCGCAACGACAATCAACTACCTCGACCGTCAGGTGCTCTCACTTACATGGGAGGATTTCATTCGCCCCGAATTTCACTGGACAAATGCCCACTACGGACTCGTTACGGGTATCTTCTCGCTGGTCTACGCTATCGGTATGCTCTTCGCCGGTCGTATAGTGGATAAGCTGGATACCAAGAAGGGTTATATGTGGAGCATCTTCATATGGTCAATCGGCGCCTGCGTACACTCATTATGCGGCGTTGTGACCGAGTGGGCCGTGGGTCTGCCCGATGCGGAGGCTCTGCGTGCAGCCATCGGCAACGTGGATCTGGTGGCTCGCATAGCCCATATCTCGCTCACGCTCTTCATCATGGCCCGATGTGTGCTGGCTATCGGTGAGGCGGGTAACTTCCCCGCTGCCATCAAGGCCACAGCCGAGTACTTCCCCAAGAAGGACCGTGCGTACGCAACAAGTATCTTCAATGCGGGTACTACCGTCGGTGCACTGCTTGCTCCATTCACCATCCCCACCCTCGCCGCCAAGTTTGGCTGGGAAGCCGCCTTTATCATCATCGGTGCGCTGGGATTTATCTGGATGGGCTTCTGGCAGTTTATGTATAAGAAACCTGATCAGAACCCCAAGGTAAATGCCGCTGAGCTGGAGTATATCAACTCCG
The DNA here is from genome assembly GCA_017628595.1 of Alistipes sp. GTDB lineage: Bacteria > Bacteroidota > Bacteroidia > Bacteroidales > Rikenellaceae > Alistipes. Next base: position 2,243 of record JAGBYV010000094.1, on the reverse strand, counting down.
ACAGCGAGGAGGAGCGCCTTGCTGCCGAGCGTGATGCTAAGGAGAAGGCTGCCGCACCCAAGGTGTCGCTGTGGCAGTGCTTTGGCTACCGCCAGACGTGGGCCTTCATCTCGGGTAAGGCTATTGCCGATGGAGTGTGGTGGTTCTATCTGTTCTGGATGCCCTCGTACCTGAAGAACGCCTGCGGAATGTCATCGACAAGTTTCGAGTTCCAGCTGGCATTGGGCGTGCTGTATCTTATCGTAATGATCTCTGTACTGGGCGGTTACCTGCCTACGATCTTTATCGAAAAGTATAAGATGAACCCCTATGCAGGACGTATGCGCGCGATGCTGATTTTCGCATTCTTCCCCCTGTTTGCACTATTGGCACAGCCTCTGTCGCAGTACTCTTACTGGTTCCCCATTGTCTTCATCGGTATCGCTGCTGCAGCCCACCAGTCGTGGTCGGCAAATATCTTCTCTACCGTTGGCGATATGTTCCCCAAGTCGATGATTGCAACAATCACAGGCATCGGCGGTATGGCCGGTGGCGTGGGCTCGTTCTGCATACAGATGGGTGCCGGTCGTCTGTTCGACTATGCCGAGCTGAGCAACATGTCGTTTATGGGTTACACGGGCATCGAAGCAGGCTATATGATCGCCTTCTCGTTCTGTGCCGTGGCATATCTTATAAGCTGGATGGCGATGAAGACCTTTGTGCCACAGTATAAGCCGATTAAACTGTAATACACAATAGAAAAGGTTGCCCTTGCGAGAGGCAACCTTTTTTATTATAATCTATCCAGATGGCATAGCATCAACTGCCCATCATCATCGCGCAAGTGCATTCCATTTCCTTGACAATAGCGGAACACGGAGCAAGTTGCACATTTACCTATTCGCATCCAATCTCGATTGCGATATTTCTCAAACTTGGTTTGCCATACCTCCCAAAAATCATCTTGATATATATTTCCTTGATGATAATTGGCTCGAATACTCGAACAAGCCGATATTGCTCCGTCGGCCAAAACCGAACCCACACTTACACCAGCATTGCACGCAAAAAAGTGATCTCGCACATCACCCTCATAATTGCCCAAGAAGCCCTCACATCCATAAGATAGGCGGATTCGGGTCTCGTTGGCGCGGTTTGTTTTGATATAATCCATCAAAAAGCGAAACTCCTCGGCCGACAATTGCAGAGAATCATCTGTTGCAGCACGACCGGACGGAAAGATGGTAAAGAGGCGCCATGCTTTTACGCCTATCCCTACTAACACCTCTTTTATCTCATCTAATTGCTTAATGTTGCGACTATTCACACAGGTGACCACATCGAATACAAAGCCCTCATCGGCTCCCATCATTCGCAGGGCATCAATAGCACGAGTATAACTCTGCTTATTGCCTCGCATAAAGTTATGTTCCTCGCACAAACCGTCCAAGCTAACTGTTGCCGTATGCATTCCCGCAGCTCGCAACGCCTGATAACGCTTGGGGGTCATTGCCAGGCCATTAGTCACCATACCCCACGCAAAACCTCGTTCATATATAGCACGACCACATTGCTCCAGGTCGGTTCGCATCAGCGGTTCGCCTCCCGTAATAACGACAAAAACACTATGTGGCTGAACGTGCGGAGATATTTGGTCAAGCACTTTAAGGAAATCCTCCAAAGGCATATCGCTTTGTGATGAAGATGCCCTACAATCGCTACCACAATGCCTGCAATTAAGATTGCAACGCAACGTACACTCCCAAAAAAGTTGACGAAGCGTATGCTCCTGCACACGCTTCTTCTCCATTTGTCGCCACACCTCCAAAGCCAGACGACGACGCAACGAGAGTGATTTACCGCTCATTACTCTTTCTTTTCAAGTTGGACATTGGCTTGCACTTCGAATTCTCCCTGATACCAGCCACTGCCTTCGGTCACTTTCTTAGAATCCAAATCTTTTACTTCAAGTGTCTGACTCTCAAAGTCACCTCCATTAGCCTCGCCATCACGATCGACAAAATCAATAGTTTCCACCCATGTCTGCGACGTATTGAGGTATCCAGTGCGGAAAACACCATTTTTGTCAGTCTTAATAACCAAACTTGCATTCATGGAACCCTCAATCACCCCATGCAACACTACATCTATATCTTTAATAGGATTACCCTCTTCGTCGGTAACCGTACCTCTGTAGATATAAGTAGCAGTAGGCGTACCATAAGCAGAGGGAGTATCTGCGGGATCATCGTCGCCACACGCAG
>JAGBYV010000093.1 GCA_017628595.1 Alistipes sp. | reverse complement strand
GGGTTATATTGCACATGAACTCGAGACGGGTCGCAGCACAATAGAGCAGCTTGAGGCATACTTCAAATATTTGTGTCCTGAGTACTACGAATCGACAATAAAATATATTCTCGAGAAGTTTAAATAGTCTACGCTAAACACTAAAAAATTCCGCAGACGTGCAGTTTGCGGAATTTTTATTATATTTGCGTAATTACTTAAATAATAACAAAAAAAACATATTATGGTAAAACCCACATTGCTTGTTTTGGCCGCCGGTATGGGCTCACGCTACGGCGCCCTGAAACAGATGGACGGCGTAGGCCCCAACAACGAGGCTATCATCGACTACTCGATCTACGACGCCATTCGTGCCGGCTTCGGCAAGGTAGTATTTGTTATCCGCCACTCATTTGCCGATGCATTTACGGCACAGTTCAACGCCGAGCGTTTCGGTGGCAAGATCGAGGTGGAGTATGTATATCAGGAGCTGGATTGCCTGCCCGAAGGCTTCACCGTTCCCGAGGGTAGAGAGAAGCCCTGGGGCACAAACCACGCCCTGCTGATGGCAAAGGACGCTATCAACGAGCCCTTTGCAGTAATCAACGCCGACGATTTCTACGGCGCTGACGCATACCGCGTTATCGGCGACTACCTCACCACACTCGCTGGCGAGAAGAACCACTACTGCATGGTCGGCTATGCCGTAAACAAGACTCTCTCGGAGAACGGTACCGTATCGCGTGGCGTATGCACAATTGACGAGAACAACTTCCTGCAGTCAATCGTCGAGCGCACCAAGATCGAGCGCAATGCCGAGGGTACAATCGTATTCCACGACCTGGGCGAGGATGAGGCCCTGGCCGAGGATACCCCCGTATCGATGAACCTCTTTGGTTTCACACCCGACTACTTCGAGTATTCGGAGGATTATTTCAAGACATTCCTCGCTGATCCTGCAACACAGTCAAACCTCAAGGCTGAGTTCTTCATCCCCTTGATGGTGAACAATCTGATCAGCGGCCCTGCGAAGTTGCGCGTACTCTCAACTACGGCTAACTGGTTCGGCGTAACATATCAGGCCGACAAACCGCAGCTCATGGCAAAGATTGAGGAACTGATTGAGGCTGGCGTTTATCCCCGCAACCTGTGGGGCAAATAAGCCAACAGAATCATAATAGAAAAGGTTGCCCTAACGTGGCAACCTTTTTTTGTACTCATCGTGCAACCTGACGACCTCCATAGCCTCGCGCACATCGTGCACCCTAAGGATCGCGGCACCCTGCCGCAACGCCTCCCAATGCAGTGCCGTAGTGCCATTAAGAGCTTCGGCAGGAGTGATAGCTAACAGATTATACACCATAGACTTGCGCGACAAACCCACAAGCACGGGAAAACCCTTTTGGCATAGACTGCCAAGGCCCGCCAGCAACTCATAATTCTGCTCCAGACTCTTGGCAAATCCGAATCCAGGGTCAACGATAATATCCTTTACGCCTCGGCTCATGAGCCACTCCGTTCTGCGATCAAAATATGCAGTAACCTCCTCGACAACTCCTCGCTCATAGGCAGTTCGGCCCTGCATTGTCTGCGGCGTACCACGCATATGCATGGCCACATAGGGCACTCCATAATGCGCCACCACATCGACCATAGCCGGGTCAGCCTCACCCGCAGAGATATCATTTATGATCACCTCGCCCATCATCTCAATGGCAAGTTGTGCCACGCGCGAGCGAAAGGTATCGACCGAGACTGACACACCAGCGGCCACATCCTTAACAACAGCAAGAGCTCGCTCAACGCGCGAGAGCTCCTCCTCGAGTGTAACCTCGTCAGCACCAGGACGAGAAGAGTAGCCTCCGATATCGATGATTGAAGCACCCTCTGTAATGACCTTTTGTACACGCGCCGCAATACTCTGCTCATCCCACGTGCGCGAGGCATCGAAGAAGGAGTCAGGCGTAATGTTCACGATGGCCATAACCTGCGGATGCGACAGATCCGACAGCCTATCTCTGAGCCTCATAGCAATACATCTTATGGAGCTGCTCGATGTCGCTCTCCAGATAATCACGGATAAGATTTACTATCGTGCGATCGGCTCTTGCGTGCAACTCATCGTCACTCATCTGATGAGTAATACGACTGAGCACCTGCTCACGATCCGATCCATCACGCTCCATCGTACGACGCACGCGCTCCTCAAGGGGTGCCATGACGGCCAGCGTAGCATCCACCTCCTTGTCAAAACCCGACTCAAAGAGGATAGCACTCTCAAGCACAACGTAGGCTCCCTGCTGACGCTCGGCCCATGCACGGAAATCATCCTTAACGGCTGGATGAACAATAGCATTAAGGCGCTGCAAAGCCTCAGCATTGCCAAAAACCTGCGATGCGAGATATTGACGATCAAGACCCTCTTCGCCGTAACACTCCGCGCCAAAAGCTTCTACGATCTGTCGGCGCAGCGTATCACTCTCAGCCATCAGGCGCTTAGCCTGGGTATCCGAATCATAGACCGCAACACCGCGCTCACGAAGAAGGGCGCAGACGGTACTCTTGCCACTGCCAATACCGCCAGTAATACCTATTTTATACATATATTGATTATTTTTGTTCCTTGACCGTTGGGAAGAGCGGCGGCACATCGCCAACCGATATGACCTTAATATCGCTCACACGCACCGAAATTGCACTATGCAGCGATTGCGCATCAAAGAGCAACACATCGTCGCGCACCTCGCCCGTATCCTCATCAAGCATATGCGTCTGCGTATATTTTAGGTCGGCGAGAGGAATATTGATCTCGCGATTCATATATACACGATATCCCAGCAGATTGGTTCCCTTACCCTCGACAACACATGGCACACGCAGACGGTCGCCATTGATATTGACAACAACGGAGTAGTCGGTGGTATAGGTATATTGCAACTTCAGAATATACCACAGAATGAATGAAGCGCAAAGCAGGATAATGAAGGTAGGTGAAACATACCCCATAACGCCACGCCAAAACATTTTCGCTTTATTGAATAGTTTACTCATAGTAATGCAAAGTTATAAAAAAAATAGGTTGCAACCGACCTCGGTGCAACCTATTTTCTATTTACTTGCTAAGAAAATTACTTAGTCTTCTCATCAGTGCTACGCAAAATATCGTAAGCGATAGGAGTTGCGACAAATACTGAAGAGTAAGTACCGATAATCACACCAAGCAACAATGCGAAGATGAAACCTCGCAGGTTCTCACCACCAAGGATGAACATTGCAAGCAGAGTTACAATAGTCGTACCTGAGGTGTTCATTGTACGTGACAATGTAGAACAGATTGCCTTGTTGATGTTATCGCTGATAGCACGCTTGGGATAGAGTGCAATGTACTCACGAATACGGTCGAAGATAACCACTGTATCGTTGATAGAGTAACCAATGATGGTCAAAATAGCAGCGATAAATGCCTGGTTAACCTCAAGGTTGAAAGG